>JBEDDU010000029.1:0-2873 GCA_041176065.1 Verrucomicrobiota bacterium
CTGCTGACCGGTTTCGGCGTGCAGGATTCGCACCTCTTCCCTCACCAGTTCACCCGCGCTCCGTGGGGCTGGTTCTGGCTCGCCCAGGGCGCGTTCAATTCCGGCAAGGTCACCTCGAGCAAGGGCGATGTCGTCGACTTCCCCAACACGCGCATGGCCCGCTTCCGTCCGGACGGCAGCTTCTTCGAGCCGACCAGCGTCGGTCCTTGCAACATCTGGGGCCTCGTCCTGACGGGCGAAGGCGAAGCCTTCATCCAGGAAGCCAACGACTACGGCTACCCGGTGATGCCGTTCCATGAATACGCGCTCTACCCCGGCTGCGCCGATCGCCTCGCGAAATCCTATCAGCCGCCGTTCCCGGTGCAGGCTCCCGATTTCAAGATGGGCGGCAGCGGCCTGAGCGGCCTCGCGCTTTCCGACGTCGGCGTCTGGCCGAAAGGCTACGATGGTGTGATGTATGTCGCCAATCCGATCACCTCGAAGGTGAACGCGGTCCGCCAGCATCGCGAGGGCTCCGGCTATCGCCTCGAGAAGCTCGACGACTTCGTCAGCTGCGACGACCCGTTCTTCCGCCCGATCGCCATGACCATGGGTCCGGACGGCTGCCTCTACGTCGTCGACTGGTATAACAAGATCATCAGCCACAACGAAGTCGCCCGTAACCACCCCGACCGCGACAAGCAGTCCGGACGTATCTGGCGCATCAAGCCGAAGGGCTTCGTTCCGCCGGCCGTGCCCGACTACACCAAGCTTTCTTCTTCCGACCTGATCGCCCGTCTCGGCTCGAAGATCGCCGGCGACGCCCATCTCGCCTGGCAGACGCTCGCCGATCGTAGTCCCGAAGAGGCGACCACCGCCGCCTTGTCCGCGATTGCCAGCGATGCCTCGGCTCCCGCCGCCCGCCGCATCCAGGCCCTCTGGGTCCTCGGCGAACATGGCCAGAAGGTCGGTCCGCTCGCCGAGCGTCTGCTCGCCGACCCGAACCGCAACGTCCGCCGCGAGGCCGTGAACGCCGTCCGCCACCTCGGCGCCTGGTCGCCGCATTTCGAAGCGCTGGCGAAGCTCTCCGCCGACCCTGATGCGGAAGTCCGTGCCGCCGCCATCAAGGCTCTCGGCGAGGCTTCCGTGAAGCACCCCGCCGCGCTCGGCGTCATGATGCGTTTCGCCGGACCTTCGCTCGAAGGCCCCGTCGCCCCGGATCGCCGCGGCAAGCCGATCAAGGTCGGCGCCGCCTACGAGCGCGACTTCGAGCGCTTCCTCGTCCGGATGTATCTGGAGCGTCAGCCCGAGGCCGTCGCGGCCTTCCTCGCCTCCCCGGAAGCCAAGGCGCTGCCGGCCGAAGGCCGCATGTTCGCCGCGCTCGCACTCGACCCTAAGGTCGGCGCGCCGCTCGTCGCCGAGCTCGTCGGCCAGCTGGACCGCGCTCCGGGCCCCGACGAACTCTTCGCCGTCGCCAAGACGCTCGACCAGCCGACCAGCGTCGCCGTGCTGCGCAAGCTCCTCGCCGATGCCGTCGTGCGTAACCGCGTCGTCGAGCTCCTCCTCGTCTTCCGCACCGACCTCGATGCGACCAAGGTGGGACCCGTCGTCGCCGAGGCCGCGCAGGCCTTGCTCAAGCAGGGCGTCGCCCAGCGTGCCCTCGCGGCCCAGCTCATCGGTGGTTTCCAGCTCCTCGAACTCGAGGAAGGCCTGCTGGCCCTCGTCGCCCGCGATGATTCTCGTCGCGAGGCTCTCCTTGGCCTGCAGCAGCTCCGCACGACCAAGCCGGAAGCGGTCGCCGCGCTGATCGGTGCGGCCCCGGCGGATATCTCCCAGCTCGCGCTCCGCGCCTTGGTGGCTTCCCGCGCTCCGCAGGCTTCCGCGCTCGCGATGAAGCTTTATCCGACCCTGACGGTGAACGATCGCAAGGTCGTGCTCGACGGCATCAGCGGCACGAAGGCGGGCGCGAAGGCCATCGCGGCCGGCCTGGCCGACAAGACCGTCGCGGTCGCCGACATCGAAACGCCGGTGGCGGAGAAGCTCGCCATCGCCCTCGGCGACAGCCCGGAGCTCGCGGCTGTCTCGGCTCAGCTGGGCGGCGTCTTCCGCAGCGTCCTCGCCCTCGACGGCAGCAACGAGGCCGTCGCGAAGTCGGGTATCGTCCTCAAGGGCGCCTTCACGGTGGAGACCTGGGTGCGTCTCGACGGCAAGGTCGATAACAACGACAGCCTCCTCGGCGTCGCCGGAGCCTTGGACCTCAATTTCGCGGGCGGCGTCTTCCGCGCCTACATGGGCGGTAAGATCCATGACGCCGTGGTCTCGTCCAAGCCGACCTCATCCGGCATCTGGACGCACGTCGCGCTGACCCGCGACACCGCCGGCATCCTGCGCCTCTATCAGGACGGCGAGCTCACCGGCACTTCGAAGACGGCCCAGCCTCACGATCTCCCGGGCCTGACCATCGGTTGGTCCACGCCGAAAGGAGGCACGCAAGGTGCCTTCGCCGAATACCGGATCTGGAACGTCGAGCGCAAGCCGGCCGAGGTCCGCACGAACATGACCCGCACCTTCGCGGGCGAGAAGCTCCCGGACTCGCTGGTCTTCGCTTCGGCGAGCGGCGACGCCGCCTGGGGTAAACTCGGCAAGGGCGCCAAGGTCGTGCGCACCACCGACGCTCCTCCGCTCCTCAATGCCGAGCAGTTCGCCGCCCTTGAGCAGAAGACCGCCCGCTTCACCGCGCTGTCCGCGAAGGCCGGCGACCCTGCGAAGGGTAAGGCCCTCGTCGCGCTCTGCCAGTCGTGCCACATGATCAACGGGCAGGGCGGACTCATCGGTCCGAACCTTTCCGGCGCGGGTGCGATGGGCATGGAGGCCGTCATCCGCAACATCATCGA
>JBEDDU010000030.1:0-3334 GCA_041176065.1 Verrucomicrobiota bacterium
GACCTAAGGCCTGATGTTCGAGGAAGAGCGCGATCGGGGCGGCGAGGCACTGCGTGAGCAGCATCGTGAGGCCGACGCCGATCCGCGGCAGCGCATGGAAGAGGGCGATGTCGCCGACGCCGAGGCCGAGCACGCCGCCGAGGAACAGCCAGCCCCAGCCGGCGCTGAAGGGATGGCGTCCGCTGAACGCCACGAAGAGTCCGACGATGACGAGCGCGACGAGCAGTCGCCCGAGGTTCGCGAGGTCGGGTCCGTGGTGGGCCGAGCTGCGCCGCGCGCAGGTCACGGACCACGCATAGAAGAAGGCGGCTCCGAGGGCGTAGTCCATCAGTCGAATTTCTCCAGCACGGCCACGCCCACGGCGTCGGCCCTTAGGCGGCCCTCGCCGTTCAGGCGGAAGCGGGTGCCGGCCAGTTCCATGAGGTTCTCTTCGACGAGGTCGGCGAAGAGGTCGCGCACGCCCTGAGGCACGGGGGTCTCGAAGCGCTCGGCGAGCGCGAAGAGGTCGACGCCTTCGTTCAGGCGCAGGCCGAAGACCAGGGCGTCGCAGAGCAGGTCACGCGCGCTGAGCGCCTTCGCCTGTTCGCGCACGGGCTGGCCCGCTTCGATGCCTTTGATCCACTGGTCGAGGTTCGCCGGATTCGTCCAGCGCACGTGGCCCCACTGCGAAGAGGCCGAAGGGCCGTAACCGATCCAGGAGCCCATCTCCCAGGTGATGAGGTTGTGCCGGCAGGCATGGCCGGGGCGGGCGAAGTTGGAGGTCTCGTATTGCGCGTAACCTCCTGCTTCGAGCGTCTCCCAGGTGCGACGATAGAGGAAGGCTTCGAGCTCGCGGTCGATCTTCACCTTCCCCTGCGAGAGCTTCACGAACATCGCGGTGTCCTCTTCGAAGGTCAGGCAGTAGGTCGAGAGGTGGTCGGGGTTGAGTTCCATCGCCCGCGCGAGGTCGTCGGTCCAGCGCTTCTCATCCTGGCCGGGGATGGCGAAGATGAGGTCGAGGTTGCGCGAGGCGAAGCCGGCGTCCTCGATCAGCTCCCACGCCTCCATGATCTGCTTGGGCGAATGACGTCGGCCGAGCGCGTCCAGCGTGGCGTCGTCGAAGCTCTGCACGCCCATCGAGACGCGCGTGACGCCGATCTCCTTGAGCGCGGCCAGCTTGTCGGCGCGGACGGAAGAGGGCGCGAGCTCGACGGTCCATTCGCCGGGTTTGCCCGCGGCCTTGGTCATCGCGTGGCCGAGGCGACGCAGGTCGTCGGCGGGCAGGAGTCCCGGCGTGCCGCCGCCCCAGAAGGCGGTCTCGACGCGACCCGGCGGATGGAGTTTCATCTCGCGCTCGATGGCGGCGAGGTAGCGGTCGATCTCGCCGCGCTTAGGCTGTTCTTGGTAGAACGAGCAGAAGTCGCACGACGACGCGCAGAACGGGACGTGTAGGTACAGGGCCGTCGCGGACTGGACGGGCGCGGACATCACTCGAGGCCGAGCTGCTTGCGGCCGGCTTCGGAGATCATGCGCGGATTCCAGACCGGGTCCCAGACGATCTCGACCTCGGACGACTCGACGCCGGGCAGGGCTTCGAGCTTCGACTTGGCGTCGGCGGCGATGACCGGGCCCATGCCGCAGCCTTGCGCGGTGAGCGTCATCTTGGCGGCGACCTTCTGTCCGCCGCGCACGCCGGGGGTGAGTTCGAGGTGATAGATGAGTCCGAGGTCCACGATGTTGACCGGAATCTCGGGATCGAAGCAGCCCTTGAGGGCTTCCCAGAGCGCTTCCTGATTCACCGGGCCGCTGGCGACGGCTTGGTCCTTCTGGCCGTATTGGTCGACGGCGTCAGCGCCGAGCGCCTCGATGTCGGCCGGGGCGATGCGGAAGAGGCCCATCGGGGTGCGCACGGTCACCGACCCGCCGAGGGCCTGGGTGACGGTGACTTCCGTGCCTTTTTCCAGCACGACGACGTCCCCGGCGGGAATCAGGGTCGAGGCGCAGTCGCGGACGAGCTTATGGACGGAGGACATGCTGAGAAAACAGGCGGTAAGCCCCCGGGACGCAAGCGTGGGGTGCGGCTCGGATGTGCTTTTGAGGGTGGTCGGGTTGCATGCCGTGGAGACGCTCAGGGTTGTGGCCGGCCGATCGTCGGCTAACTTGTCCTCAACCCCTCTTCCCATGCGTTGTCTCCTGGCCCTGCTCCTCGCCCTCACCGTCCAAGCCGCCTCCGTCACGATCTTCGACGGCAAGTCCCTCGCGGGCTGGGAGGGTGACGCCGCCTGGTGGCGCGTCGAGGACGGCGAGATCCGCGGCGGCTCTTCCACGGTGAAGGTGCCGAAGAACTTCTTCCTCGCGACCGAGAAGTCTTACCAGAACTTCGACCTCCGCCTGAAGCTGCGCCTGACCGGCACGGGCTTCGTCAACAGCGGCGTGCAGATCCGCAGCGTGCGCGTCCCGAACAGCACCGAGATGAGCGGCTACCAGGTCGACTACGGCAAGGGCTGGTATGGCAAGATCTACGACGAGAGCCGCCGCAACAAGGTCATCGCCGAACCCCAGGACGCGGCCGCCGTCCTCGCCGCCGTGAAGGAAGGCGAGTGGAACGAGTATCGCATCCTCGCCGAGGGCAACCGCATCCGCAGCTGGATCAACGGCGTGCCGGCGCTCGATTACGTCGAGACCGCCCCGAACATCGCGACCGACGGCAAGATCGGCATCCAGGTCCACTCCGGCGGCATGGCGGTCATCCAGGCCAAGGACATCACGATCGAGGAGCTGCCCGCCACGCCGGGCGCGCTGACCTGGGACAAGGTGAAGCCCGAGCCGAAGAAGGACGCGCCGGCCAAGGCGGCTCCCGCCAAGCGCGACACGAGCTACAACGACGTCCAAGGCGTGCGTCGTTCCGCCGAGGAACAGCAGAAGCTGTTCAAGCTGCCGGAAGGCTTCGAGATCGAGCTCTTCGCCAAGGAATCCGCAGACTTCGGCAAGTTCATCATGCTGATCTTCGACCAGCAGGGCAGGGCGTGGTCCAGCACCGCGCTCGAATACCCGGTCGACGCCAATGAGAATCCCGCTGCCGCCGAGGCGCTTTATAAATCCAAGGCCCGCGACAAGGTGATCGTCTTCGACAAGCCCTTCGAGCCGGGCGTGCGTCAGCCGCGAGCCTTCGCCGATGGCTTGGCCATTCCCGAGGGCGTCCTGCCTTACAAGGACGGCGCCGTCGTCCAGCACGGCCACGACGTCGTCTTCCTCCGTGACACCGACGCCGACGGCAAGGCCGACGCCCGTGAGGTACTGCTGACCGGTTTCGGCGTGCAGGATTCGCACCTCTTCCCTCACCAGTTCACCCGCG
>JBEDDU010000031.1:0-5782 GCA_041176065.1 Verrucomicrobiota bacterium
CTGGAAACAGAAGAAGATCGACGAACCCCTCGTCGGTCTGCCGGCCGCCTCGAGCGTCACGCGGAGTTTCCTCAAGGACCTACGACGTCACGGGGTCAAATGGGCCCAGTCGGTCGAAGCCCCCTCGATGGAGATGGTCACCGGGCACGTCGCCGCCGGCGTCGGCCTCGGCGTGAACCTCGCCATCGCCGAAGCCATCGCCGACCCCGGGGTGCGCGTGCTGCCGCTCGAAGGCTTCGCGCCCATGGAGATCGGCCTGCGGTGGACCGGCGTCCTCACGCCCTTGCTGCGCGACGCGATCCTCGAGCTCCAGCGCTACACGCGCGAGACCTGGCCGGATTGGGCGATCGACGACGTGCTCGTCGAACCCAAGAAAGCCGGCCGGCGCAAAGGCTGACTCAGCGCTTCGCGAGGGCCTGCGTGATCGCCACGCAGGCGAGCGCGGCGTTCTCGGCGCGCAGGACCGTGGGACCGAGTACCACCGGACGGAAACCCGCGGCCCGGGCGGCCGCGTATTCTTCCGAGGTCAGGTCGCCTTCGGGGCCGATGAGCCAGGTGACTTTCGAGGCCTTCGTGAAATCGAGGTGCGCGACCGGTTCCGCGTCGAATTCCAACGAGCCCGTGAGGCGTAGTTCGCCGTCGACCGGGGCGGGCAGACGTTCGACCCATTCGCGGAAGCGGACCGGCGCGGCGATTTCCGCGCGCCAAGGGTGACCCGACTGCTTGCAGGCTTCGATCGCCTGCTGCTGCCAGCGTTCGCGGCGGGTGCGGGCGCGGTCGGCGTCGAGCTTCAGTTCGCAGCGGGCCGTCTCGAGCGGGATGACGCCGGCGGCGCCGGCTTCGCAGCAGGAGCGGACGAGGTCGTCCATCGTACCGCCCTTCGGCATGCCTTGGGCGACAAAGATCGCGGGCGTGAGCGGATCGGCCACGCGGGCGCGGACCACTTCGACCATCGCGCCGTCGCCGTCGGCCGAAGCCAGCTTGCCTTCGACCACCAGCCCTTCGCCGTCGAGGAGCACGACCGCGTCGCCGCGGCGGGCGCGGAGGCTGCGGACGACATGGGCCGATTCGTCGGCCGAAAGCTTCACGTGGGCGCCGGGCTTGCAGGCCGGGGCTTGCTCGTGGTCGATCCAGACGCGGAGAGGGCTCATCAGGAAAGCGCGACCGGGCGGTCGTAGGAAGGATCCCAGTCTTTCCAGACCGGTTCGTAGCCGTGGCCGCGCAGCATCGCGGCGACTTCTTCGGGCGAACGGTCGTCCTCGATGGCGAACTGTTCGAGCGAAGCCTCGCGGCCTTCGGCGTAACCGCCGGGGTTGGTATGCGAGCCCGCGCTCATCGCCGTCACGCCCACGCGGCAGGCGTGGTCGCGGAACTTGCGGCTCTCGCGGGTGCTCAGCGTCAGCTCGACCTCGGAGCTCAGCAGGCGGAAGGCGCAGATCGCCTGGACCAGGTCGCGGTCGGTCATCTCGACCTTCGGCTGCAGCTCGCCCTCGTGCGGGCGGATGCGCGGGAACGAGACGCTGTAGCGGCTCTGCCAGTGCTTGCGTTCGAGCCAGCGGAGGTGGAGGGCCGTGAAGAAACATTCCGCGCGCCAGTCCTCGAGGCCGAAGAGCGCGCCGAGGCCGATCTTGTGGACGCCGGCGGCGCCGACGCGGTCGGGCGCGTCGAGGCGGTAGAGGAAGTCGGACTTACGACCCTTCGGGTGGTGGACGTGATACGTCTCGCGGTGATAGGTCTCCTGGTAGACCAGGACCGCGTTGAGACCATGGCGGCGGAGCTCGGCGTATTCCTCGGTCTCCATCGGCTGGACCTCCATCGACAGCGAGGAGAAGTGCGGGCGGAGCAGGTCGAGGGCCTGGACGAAATACGGGACCGCCACCTTGTTGGATTCGCCCGTCAGGATGAGCAGGTGGTCGAAGCCCAGCTTCTTGAGCGCGCCCGCCTCGCGGAGGATCTCGCCCGGATTGAGCGTGCGGCGCGGGACCTTGTTGCCGGCCGAGAAGCCGCAATAGGTGCAGACGTTCTGGCACTCGTTGGAAAGGTAGGCCGGGGCGAAGAGCTGCATCGTCCGGCCGTAGCGGCGGAGCGTGCGTTCATGGCTGAGCCGGGCCATCCGCTCGAGGTGCGGGGCGGCGGCCGGGGAGACCAGCGCCTTGAAGTCCTCGAGGTCGGCGGCGTCGGCTTCGGCGCGCGCGAGGGCGCGGAGCACGTCGGCGTCCGTCTTCGCCCGGACCGAGGCGAGGACCTCGTCCCAAGGATGGGCGGCATGGACTTCGGCGAACGACATCAGGCCCGACACCGTAGGCCAAAAACCGCGCAGGGCAAGGGCGGGAGCGCGCTCAGAGCGTCGCGGCGTAGCCGGCGGCGTCGAGGAGGCCGGCCAGCTCGGCCGGATTCTTCACCTTCACCTTGATCATCCAGGCGCCGCCGTACGGTTCGCGGTTCACCAGGTCGGGGGAGTCGTTGAGCGCGGCGTTGGCCTCGATGATCTCGCAGGACACCGGGCTGTAGAGGTCGGAGGCGGCCTTGACGGATTCGACCGTGCCGAAGACGTCGCCGTGGTTGAACGACGCGCCGACCTTCGGGAGGTCGACGAACGTCACGTCGCCGAGCGCGGCCTGCGCGTGGTCGGTGATGCCGATGACGGCGGTGCCGTCGGCGGCGACCTTGATCCACTCGTGGTCCTTGGTGTAGCGGAGGTCGGCGGGCACGTTGCTCATGGGTTCTGGGTAAAGGGGACGGTGATTATTTCAACCCTTCACTTCACGAAAGGCTCGGTCGCGAGGCGCAGCGGGAGGCGGTGGCCGCGGATGTCGACGGTCAGCGAAGCCGAGGCGGCGTGACCGGCGGCGACGAGGGCCGTGCCGATGGGCTTGCCGAGGACCGGGGACTGCGTGCCGGAGAGCACTTCACCGACGGGCGTCTCGCCGGAGTAGACGACGGCGCCTTGGCGGGCGATGCGGCGGTCATCGAGGGAGAAGAGCACCACCGAGGAGACCGGGCCGCCTTGGGCCTGGCGATGGAGCGCCTCGCGGCCGATGAAGTCCGGCTTCGCGAACTTCACCGTCCAGCCGAGGCCGGCCTGGATCGGGGAGATCTTCTCGGAGATCTCGTGGCCGTAGAGCGGGTAGTTCGCTTCGAGGCGCAGGGAGTCGCGGGCGCCGAGGCCGGCGGGGACGAGGCCGTGCGGCTTGCCGGCGGCGAGGAGCGCGCGGGCGACCTTCTCGGCGGAAGCGGCGGGCAGGTAGATCTCGAAACCGGGCGAGCCCGTGTAGCCCGTGCGGGAGAGGAGGCAGCCGGCGACGCCGGCCACTTCGCCGAACACGAAGCCGAAGCGCTTGATCGAGGCGAGCGGGGTGGCCGTCACGAGGGCGAGGATCGCCTCGGCGCGCGGGCCTTGGAGGGCGAGCTGGGCCCAGGCGGCGCATTCGTCGAGGACCTCGACCTGCAGGGCGCCGACGTGGGCGCGCATCCAGGCGATGTCCTTCGGCGCGTTGGAGGCGTTGAGGCAGATCAGGAATTCGTCTTCGGCGAGGCGGTAGACGATCAGGTCGTCGACGCAGCCGCCGTCGGGCTGGCACATCACCGTGTAGCGGGCCATGCCGACCTTGATCGTGGCCATCTCGTTGGTCATGATGCCATCGAGGAACTTCGCCGCATCACGGCCGCGCACGCGGGCTTCGCCCATGTGGGAGACGTCGAAGAGGCCGGCCGCCTGGCGGACCGCCATGTGTTCTTCGATGATGCCGGAATACTGCACCGGCATCTCCCAGCCGGCGAAGAGGACGATGCGTCCGCCGAGTTCGACGTGCAGGGCGAAGAGAGGCGTGCGGGAGAGCTTGTCCGACATGGTCCCTCCAAGGTGCGGTCGACGGGCCTGCGTTCCAACAAAAAAGCCCGGCCGAGCGGCCGGGCTTTTCGAGGCGGAGCGAAGTCCGGCTCAGAGACCGAGTTCCTTGCGGAGACCCGCGAGGGCGGCCTTGAAGTCTTCTTCCGAGATCGCCTTGGAGCGACGCTTGCTCTCGAGGAGGGCGTAACGGGAGCTGAACTCGGAATACTTGAGGGCTTCGGCCTGGGCCTTGGCGGTGGCGGCGGCCTTGTTGGCTTCGGCGAGCTTGGCTTCGGCGTCGAGACGGGCGTCGGCCACGGCCTTCTCCGCGGCCTTGTTGGCGGCGGCG
Source organism: Verrucomicrobiota bacterium (assembly GCA_041176065.1). Taxonomy (GTDB): domain Bacteria; phylum Verrucomicrobiota; class Verrucomicrobiia; order Opitutales; family UBA953; genus UBA953. Next base: position 4,179 of record JBEDDU010000031.1, read on the forward strand.
ACCTTGGCGTCGGCTTCGGCCTGGGCCTTGGCGGCGGCGGCCTTCTGCGCGGCGAGTTCCTGCTGGGCCTTGGAGAGCGCCTTCGCGGAGTCGACCTGGACTTCCTTGACGTTGGAGGCGGAGCGCTTCGTCAGCTCGTCGGCGCGGGCGGCGAGGGCCTTGATGGCGATCGAGGCGTTGGCCTGGGAATCCTTGAGGGCCTTCATCTCGGCGGCGTAGTTCTGTTCGAGCTTGGCGAGGCGGTCTTCGCCGGACTTCGCGGCGGCCTTGGACTGGGCCACGACGGCCTTGGCCTGGGCGACCTTGCCTTCGGAGGCGGCGAGGGCGGCGCGGCGGGCTTCGACGGACTTCAGGTTCTTCTCGGCGGAGGCGCGGGCGGCTTCGGCTTCGGCATTGGCCTGGGCGAGGGCGATCTCCGCTTCGGCGAGCTTGGCCTTGGCGGCCTCATCCTTGCCCTTGGCGGCCTTGGCGGCGGCGATGCTCTTGGAGATTTCGGCGAGGCGGGCCTGCGCGGCGGCTTCGCGGGCGGCGAGGGCGGCCTGGATCTTGGCGGCCGCGTCCTTCGTCGCGGCGAGGTCGGACATCAGCTCTTCCTTGGCCGCGGCTTCTTCGCCGAGGGCCTTCTTCGAGAGCTTCTTGAATTCCGGATTGTCGGCGGCGGGCACGCCGGCTTCGCCGGCGGCGGGGACCTTGGTGAGGTTGACCTTCACGGCGGCCGGGAAACCGAACTCGATGCCTTCGCTGGTCGTGATGAGGCGGGGCTTGAGGTCGGAGGTTTCGGTCAGGTAGCCGCCCTTGCCGACCTGCAGTTCATAGTTCTTCGTGCGGTCGAGCTTGATGGTGGTCGGGGTGCGACCGACGGCCTCGCCGTTGATGCGGACGGCGGCGGCGGTCGGGTTCGAGGAGATCACGACCGCGTCGATGTTGGCCGAGTCGACGGAGGACTTGCAGCCGGCGAGCGCGACGCAAAAGGCGAGGAGGGAAACGTGGATACGCATGAGACGGGGCTTGGGGTCAGAGGATTGCGTCCAAAACCAAGTCAGTTTCAACCCCTAATCGCCAGACAGGAGGGCGGGATTGACACCTGAGCCCTGTGAACAACCCTGTGAGCAAGGGAGATGGCCAGCATAGCTCAGTTGGTAGAGCAGCCGCCTTGTAAGCGGCAGGTCGTCGGTTCAAGCCCGACTGCTGGCTCCATCCCCGCCGAATTTAGCCCTTAAAACAGGCTTTTCAGGCTTTCCTCAAGCCATCCCGGGTGACTGGCGAAGCGCATCGGCCACGCGGACGATCGGGCGGATGGCGGCCACGTCATGGACGCGGAGCATCGAACAACCTTGGGCGATACCCCAGGCGGCGGTCACGTCATTGCCGGGACCGCGGCGAAGCGGATCGGGCTCGTCGAGCACCCAGCCGAGCGTGGATTTGCGGCTGGTCCCAAGGAGGACGGGGAAGCCGAGGGCGGCGATTTTCGCGAGGTCGCGGACGAGCATCAGGTTCTGGGGCGGCGTCTTCCCGAAGCCGAAACCAGGGTCGGTCCAGAGTTGACCGGGCGCCATGCCGGCGGCCATCGCCGCACGCAAGGAAGCCCGCAGATCGCCGAGGAT
>JBEDDU010000032.1:0-3668 GCA_041176065.1 Verrucomicrobiota bacterium
GTTATGTAGGCCGACCTCGGTTTGATTTCAAGCGTCACCGAGCGTCCAATCCGCTTGATGCGGAGCGATGCCCTTGCCACGCTGGGATGACCGGAATGAGCGAAACCAGCGAAAAAAAGCCCGCCAAGCCCGTGGTCCTGACCTGCGCCCAGCCGACCGGGCGTCTCCACCTGGGTAATTATCTGGGGGCGGTGCTCAACTGGGGTCGGATGCAGGACGACCACGAGTGCTATTTCGGCATCGTCGACCAGCACGCCATCACGGTCCCCTACGTTCCCGCCCAGCTGCGGGAGAACACCTACTCCTGCCTCGCCCAGTACGTGGCCTGCGGCCTCGATCCGGCCCGCAGCCGCCTGTTCGTCCAGTCCCACGTCATCGGCCACGCCGAGCTGGCCTGGATCCTCGGTTGCATCTGCCCGCTCGGCCAGCTGGAGCGCATGACCCAGTTCAAGGACAAGTCCCGCAAGCAGGAGTCGGTCGACGCCGGCCTGTTGTTCTACCCCGTGCTCATGGCGGCGGACATCCTCCTTTATAACGCCGCGCTCGTCCCGGTCGGCGACGACCAGAAGCAGCACCTCGAGCTCGCCCGCGACCTGGCGGAGAAGTTCAACCACCGTTACTCGGACACCTTCAAGGTCCCCGAGCCCTTCATCTCCAAGGTCGGTTCGCGCATCATGTCCCTGCAGGATCCGACCGCCAAGATGTCGAAATCGGACCCCAACCACGCGGCCACCGTGTTCATCACCGACCGCCCGGAGGAGATCCGGAAGAAGATCATGTCGGCGGTGACGGATTCCTCGGCCGAAGTGCGCGCGGGCGCCGACAAGCCCGGCGTGACCAACCTGCTTGCGATCATGTCGGCCTGCACCGGCCGGCCGGTCGCGGCCCTCGAGGCGGAGTTCGCCGGCAAGGGCTACGGCGATTTCAAGAAGGCCGTCGCCGACGCCGTCGTCGCGATGCTCGACCCCGTCCGCCTGCGCTACGACGAGCTCATCAAGGACCGCGGCGAACTCGACCGCATCCTCAAGGCCGGCGCCGAACAGGCCCAGGCCACGGCGTTCCGCACGCTCTCCAAGGTCAACCGCAAGGTCGGCTTCGTCGAACGGCCCCGCTAGGCCGCCCTCACCTTACCCCGCATCCCCATGAACCGCGAAATCGAGAAGCTGCTCAAAGAAAAATGGTTCCTGGTCGCCGCCGACCTCATCGCGGTCCTGGCGATCCTTCTCGTCATGCCCGACAAGCGCGACGGCCTCGACACCTTCCTCGTGATCTGCGCGATCCTCGCCGCGTCGCTCATCGTGGTAATCCCGGTGATGCAGGAGGGCGGCGGCAAGGCCGAGCGTCAGGCCGAGCAGGCCCGCCTCCGCGCCAAGCTCGCCGAAGAGATCGACCTGCAGCGCGACAACATCCGCGCGGGCAACGAGGCCATGAACCGCCGCATCGCCGAGGCCGAGATGACCGCGCGGAAGTCCGCCGAAGCCTCCGCCGCGGCCGTCGCCCAGCGGGCTTCCGCCGAGATCAACGCGCTCAAGGCCGCCTTGGCCGAACTCAGCGCCAAGGTCGCCGCCGCCGAAGCCGCCGCGGGCTCGTCCGACGCCCTTGACGAACTGACCGCCAAGATCGAAGACCTCGCCGGCACGGTGCGCGGGCTCGTCGCCGACGCCGAGGAAGCCGCGGAGAACGCCGGCAAGGCCCTCGAGGCCGAACTGAAGTCCGTCCGCGACGAACTCAAGAAGGCGGCGAAGTCCGCCGACAAATCCGCCGACAAGTTCGCAGCCCTCCTGGACGAGGTCCGCGAGGAGGTGCGCGCGCTCCGCGCCAATCCTCCGGTCGCGGCCACCGAGGCTCCGACGCCGGTGGCGACGGCCTCCGCGCCGACGCCGGCCGCCGCCGATGGGTCCGCCGATGAGGAGGCCGAAGACGCCGATGACGAAGAGGTCATCGAGGAAATCGAAGAAGAGGAAGCGGCCGAGGAAGCCGCTCCGGCTTCCGCCGATGCTCCCGAATCCGCCTCCGACGCCGGCGGCACGGCGCTCATCGTCAATCTCATGATCGGCATCGGCAACAAGCCGTTCGTCCGCGGCACGGGCCCCGGTCTGAGCCGCGACAAGGGCGTGCCGATGAGCTTCCTCGGCATCGGCCGCTGGCAGTGGGTCTCGCCCGACCCGGAGGCTCCGGCCACCGTCGAGGTCTGGAAGAACGATCAATCGCCGATGGGCGAGGCGTTGCATCTCCCGGGCGGCGAGCCGGTGGAGGTCGACGAAAGCCATTTCGGCGGCGTCTGACATGCTGAGCGTCCTCGGCCTCTGCGCGTGGCTGGCCGCGGCCGATCCGCTGCCGCCTCCGCCTCCGCAGGTCTTCTCCAACGACACCGTCCTGGCGACGGTGACGGGCGAGCGGGTCGCCGAGGTGAGCTTCGTGGCCGCGCACTGCGCGGCGCTGCAGCGGCATCTCGAGTTCACGCTCAATCTCCCGCCCGTGCCCGGCCCCGTCGCCCGCGTCGAGCTCGGCGACGTGCCCGGCCTGCCGCCCGTCGAGACCCGCGTCGTCGGCGGCGCCGTGCTGCTTTTCGTCCGGCTGGGTTCGCCGCAGGAGGCGCCCGAGCGCGCCGCGCAGGCGGCCGCGCAGGCCTGGTTGGCGCGCGTGGCGCTCGCCGGCGGCCGGCCCGTCACGGGCGTCGAGCCTTGGACGCGCCAGGCCCTCGCGTGCGAGATCCTCACGCAACTGCGTCCTTCGCTGAACGATTACTGGTATCGCGAAGGCCGTCGCGAAATCCCGTCCTCGCTCGAGGAGATCGTGGCCGGCCGCGCGCCCGACCGGGAGGCGCTGCTGTTCTGGCGCGCCCTGCGCCGCACGCTGGGCGGTCCGGTCGACCAGGCCAAGGGCCTGATCGCCTCGGCGCACGGCCGGCCGGCGCTCGAGCGTCTCGCCGCGGTCACGAAGTCGCCCGAGGAATGGTGGCTGCTCCATCGCGCGGAGCTCCTGCTTTCCCGCGAGCCCGTCAGCCTCGGCCTGCGGGAATCGGCCGAGTCCCTCGACGACATCACGCGCTTCGTCTTCGACCTCGGCGCCGGCGATCAGCTCATCTCCGGGGCCGACCTGCCCAAGCACCGGGAGCTGGCCGCCGTGAAGCTCAGCGTCGAAGCCCGCCTGAAGGGATTACGCCGCGAAGTGCTCCGCCAGAATCCCGTCTACCATAACGCCTGGCGCACCTTCGGCACCTGGCTCGAGGCCTTTGAAAAGGGCAAGCCTGAGGACCTCGCGAAGCTTTGGTCCCAGTATCAGGAAGAACGCCGGCTGGCGGACAGCCTCCGGCGTGAGGTCGAGGCGGCGATGGACATGGCCGTCCCCGCCGCGAAGTGACCGCTTAGGCGGCGTCCTTGCCGGCGGCCGTCTTCTGCAGCATCTGGTCGGCCAGGGTGACGCGGAAGAGGTTGAGGGCCATCCAGAAGACGCCGGCGAGGCAGAGGCCGCAGTAGGCGGCGCCGAGGAGCACGGCGGTCTCACCGGCTTCGGACCACGGCACATGCTTCTTGAGGATCGAGGTGATCCAGACGAAGAAGACCACCGTCAGGACGAGGTCGATGACGACCGCCTGCTTGGTGATGAGCTTGGGCTTCATGTTTTCCATGGGCCTGCATTCGTGCGTTTCCGGTCCGGGCTGTCAA
>JBEDDU010000033.1:0-3875 GCA_041176065.1 Verrucomicrobiota bacterium
CCGCATGGACCTGTCGCCGGGCATGCCCTCTTGGATCAGCGTCACTTCCGCGGCGTCGCCTCGCTCGAGGATGATCGCTTCGAAAGGCCTCGTCCGATGGCTTATGGCGGCGCCGGTCGTGACCCGGTAGCGGGCGATGAGGGAAGCTCCGAAACGCTCGACGGAAGTCACCGTGATCCGCGTCTCCCGGTTCGTGTCCGGCTCGACGATGAGCAGCACCACCTCCTTGGCGAAATCCGGCATCCGCGGCGGGGGTCCCATCACGCGCGCGGGGCTCAGCGCCTTTTCGAATTCCGTCTGGGACTTGAGCACGCGACGTTGACCCCACGATTCCTTGCCAGCGAAGAAATGCTGTTCGAGCCGATGGAACGGCACGGACTGGGTCAGGCTCGCATCCGCCTTGCGCAGGCCGATCAGGCCGGCCCGCCCGTCCGGCAGCACGCCGACCTCCGCCACCAGCTGGCCTTGGTCTCGGAGATTTTCCCAGCCCTTGCCTTCGCCCTCTTTCACGTAGAAAGCCTCGATGCCGAAGCGCATCAGGCCGAATCGGCGGGAGCCGGCGTGACCGCGCAGGTAGGGCCCGGTCGGTGGGCGTTTCAAGGTCGGCCGGCCGGCGCGGGCGACGCCTTTGGCGTCGACGGCCAGAGGCAGGTAGATCTCCGTGTCATCCGGAAGCATCCAGTAAGGTTCACGTTGGCTGCCGCCGCGGTCTTGCCCATGCATCTCGCCCCACTCCTTGTTGAGACCGGTGATGTCTTCCGGGCTTGGGCGCGAGAATTCGTAGCCGAGGATGACATATTCCCCCTTCATCAGGTCCCGCGGGTCCAGCGCCTGACAGCGCAGCAGGAAGCGTTGCCCCGTCTCGGCCGGGCGGCTGTGATGCCAGGCCATCCAGAGCAGGCCGGCGGCCTGCACGCTCGCGACCACCAGCAGGATCGGGCGGGCGCGGCTGGTCAGGCGGGCGAAGGTGGCGTCCAGCCACGCAGGGTTCCGGGAAGTGTCGACGGCGGAAACGAAGCCTTCCTTCTGCGTGCGCCAGAACCTCGCGAGCGCGAAAAGGATCACGCCGATGACGGCGAAGAAGCCGGCCGTGCCCAGCATCCCGAAGTCCTGGGCGATGTCGACGTAGCGGGCCGTCAGCCAGGCGAGGAAGACCAGCGAACCGTAGACGTAGGGACGGAGCCGGCCTTCGGCGAGCCCGGTACGGATCAGCCAGACGGCGGTCGCGATGGTCAGCAGATTGGCGAGCGCCTTGGTCAGCGCCATGGCGACTGCCGACGTCAGTCCGCATTCGCGTAATAGTCCGAGGGCCAGCGTGCCCAGCGCGATGAAGGCGGGCCACGTGCGGGAAGCGTCGCCCTCCTTGTATCCGGTGCGCAGCGCCCAGCCGACGGCGAGCAGCGTCAACGTGAGCATGACAGGGTCACCCAGGAGTCCCAGCCCCCAGCTGCCGGACCTGCTCAGCATGCCCGCGTAGAGCGTGATGACCGTGACGCCGAGCGCTCCGATGAAGCGGAAGCCGCGGGCGTTAGGGTTGCCGGCCGGGTGCAGGGCGGCCAGCGCCAGCGGCAGCGCGAAGCCCGAGAGCGCCGCCCCGCGTCCGACATAGGTGAACCAGTAGGCGGCCAGCGCCCAGGCCGCCGCGCCGGCGATGACCGGGGAACGGCTGCGGTAGGCGGCCGCCGCGGAGGGCAGCAGAAGGAGGAGGAAAATGAGCCGCAGCCAGGACAGGTCAGGTACCGTAGCGCCGGCATGGTCGCCGACTTCCATCAGCATCCAGGTCGCGGCCAGGGCCACCGTTGCGACGTGCAGCAGCGCGGATTCGAGGACGAGCGCGAAGGGCAGCGTGGCGAGGCACCACGCCAGCACCGCGTCCGGACTGTGCGCATCCATGTGGTAGGTCTGGCCCACCAGCGCGATGCCGGCGCCGAACATCAGGCAGCCCGCGAGGTGTCCGAGCACCGAGCCGGTGCGGCGGCCTTGGAACGTGTACCACAGCCCGATGCCTTGCAGCAGCGCGACGCCGGCGACCACCGTCGCGAGTCGTCCGCCGCGTGAGAGGTCGGACCAGTTATGTCCGATCACCAGCATCACCGCGGCGCCGAGCAGCAGCACGCCGAAGGCTCGCAGCACGAAGGCCATGCGGCTCATCCCGGGAGGTTCTTCCGGGTAGCGGGCGAGGATCTGGTCCCGCTGGCCGGGTTGCAGGAGGCCTTGTTCGTGCCAGAGCTGGGATTCCTTCGCCAGCCATTCGCGGAAGCCTTGGGGGAGGGGCATGAGGGCAGGATGGCGCAAGGGACTGTTCGGGGCGAGGGAGAAGGTGGCCGGCAGGTATCGATAAAACGGATAGCGGTTGGCGGTCAGCGAATGGGAAAGGCTCTTAAACGAGACCAAGGGGAACCGGAGACCGGATGTTTGGCTGGGGATCTTATGTCCGCAGCATTCTTTCCGGTTTCCGGTCTCCCTTTGCTTTGCGGTCTCTCCTAGCCGCCAACCGCTAACCGCTGGTTGGGTGACGACGCGAGGATTGTCACCCAACAAAAAGCCCCGGCGGATGCCGGGGCTTTGGTCGGGAGGTGACGTTCGCCTTAGGCGATCGTGACTTCCTTGGTGAGGTAGACGTCCTGGATCGTGTGCAGGAGCTTCGCGCCTTCTTCGATCGGGCGCTGGAAGGCCTTGCGACCCGAGATGAGACCCTGGCCACCCGCGCGCTTGTTGATGACGGCGGTCTTGACGGCTTCGGCGAAGTCATTGTTGCCCGAGGGGCCGCCGGAGTTGATGAGGCCGATGCGGCCCATGTAGCAGTTGGCGACCTGGTAGCGGGTGAGGTCGATCGGGTGGTCGGAAGCGAGGTCGGTGTACATGCGCTTGTCGATCTTGCCGTAGGAGGATTCGGTCTGCTGGATCGCGAGGTAGCCGCCGTTGTTCTCGGGGAGCTTCTGCTTGATGATGTCGGCGCAGATGGTCACGCCGAGGTGGTTGGCCTGGCCGGTGAGGTCGGCGGACACGTGGTAGTCCTTGTCCTTCTTGAAGGCGCTGTTGCGGGTGTAGCACCAGAGGACGGTGGCCATGCCGAGCTCGTGGGCCTGCTGGAAGGCGTGGGAGACCTCGATGATCTGGCGGTTGGTCTCGGCGGAGCCGAAGTAGATGGTCGCACCGACGGCGGCGCAGCCCATGTCGGCGGCCTGCTTCAGGGTGCCGTACATCACCTGGTCACCGACGTTGGGGTAGGTGAGCAGCTGGTTGTGGTTGATCTTCACCATGAAGGGGATCTTGTGCGCGTAGCGGCGGGAGACGCTGCTGAGGACGCCGAAGGTGGAGCAGACCGCGTTGCAACCGCCTTCGATGGCGAGCTTCACGATGTTCTCACCGTCGAAGTAGATCGGGTTCTTCGCGAAGGAGGCGCCGGCGGAGTGTTCGATGCCCTGGTCGACGGGCAGGATCGAGACGTAGCCGGTGTTGGCGAGGCGGCCGGAGCCGTAGAGGCGCTGCAGGTTGGCCAGGACGCGGTTGTTGCGGTCCGAGGCGGCGAAGGCGTGGTCGACCCAATCCGCGCGGGGGGAGTGGATCTGCTCCTTCTTGATCTTCGGATTGTTGAACCCGAGGAGGTTTTCGGCTTCGGCGCCGAGGTGCTTTTGGATTTCGCTGTAGTGGCTCATGGTGAGAGGAAAGAGGGTGTCTTTTCTTACGAACAGACCACCCCAAAAGGGGGAGTCAAGGGGCGGGCTTCAAGCCAGAATTCAAAAACCGCCGTAAAAGCGACAAGCCTTGGCGGTCCTTGGGCGGAAAACCGCCGGGGTGCTCAGATTTGCCAGTCTTCGCCGGAGGCCGAGGCGGGCTTGGGCAGCTCGGGGTGCGGGGCGGTCACGATGCGG
>JBEDDU010000034.1:0-7742 GCA_041176065.1 Verrucomicrobiota bacterium
CGGCCGTCGTGCCCGGAAATCTCGACCGTTCGCTGCTCATCCGTGCCGTCCGTTACCATGATCCGGACCTCGCCATGCCTCCCAAGAAGAACGGCGGGCACATCGGCGACGCCAAGGTGGCGCTTCTGGAGCAGTGGGTGACCATGGGTGCGCCCGCTCCCGTGGGGGCCGGCGACAAGCTCACCGGCCTGACCGACAAGGCCAAGAAGCACTGGGCCTTCCAGTCGCTCGTCAAGGCCCCGCTTCCGGCCGTGAAGGACGAAGCCTGGGTGCGTACGCCGATCGACCGCTTCATTCTCGCGAAGCTCGAGGCCTCCGGGCTCATCCCGAATCCCGCGGCCGACCCCGAGGCGCTCCTGCGCCGCATGTTCTACGACATCATCGGACTTCCGCCCACTTCCGAGCAGGTCGACGCCTTCGTGAAGGCCTACGAGGCCGCCAAGGCCAATGACTCCATCGCCGCCCGCCGTGGCATGAAGTCCGACTCCGCCGAGACGATCATCTCGAAGCAGGTCGACTTCCTGCTGGCCTCGCCGCACTACGGCGAACGTTGGGCCCGCCACTGGCTCGACACCGCCCGCTATTCCGACACCAAAGGGCTGAAGCGCAACGGCACCATCGAGACCTTCGACAGCTCCTGGACCTACCGCGATTACGTCATCGACGCCTTCAACACCGACAAGCCCTACGACCAGTTCATCATCGAGCAGCTCGCGGCCGACCGTCTGCCGGACCTCGCGAAGGACGACCCGCGCCTCGCCGCGCTCGGCTTCATCACCGTCGGCAAGCGTTTCCAGAACAACGACGACACCATCGACGAGCGCATCGACGCCACCACGAAGGGCTTCCTCGGCCTCACCGTCGCGTGCTCCCGCTGCCACGACCATAAGTTCGACCCGATCCCGGCCGCCGACTACTATTCGCTCCACGGCATCTTCGCCTCGGTGGCCGAGCCGCAGACGAACCCGGTCATCCGTAACCCGCTGCTCGTCGGCAAGAACGCCCCCAGCAACGCCTACCGCGCCGACTACGAAAAGCGCCTCGCCACGCTCATCGACGAGACGGCCCAGGGCTACTACAAGCACCTCGTCGGCATGCAGGCCGCCTTCCACCGCGAGTTCGCGCCGCGTGCGATGGCCGCGATGCTCGGCGGTTTCCGCAGCACGGCGGGCTTCGACCTGCTCAAGAAATACGACCTCGGCCAGAGCCGCGAGCTCGACCCGTCCTTCGCTTCCGTCATGGCCCGGCCGGACCACCCGATCACCGGCCCGCTCGTCCGTCTGAAGCGCGTGGGCGCCGAAGAGTTCGCCGAGAAGGCGCCCGGCATCCTGGCCGCCGCGCTCGCCGACACGCGCTCCCCGGTCAATCCGCTCATCGCCGACGCCCTCCGCGGCCTGAAGCCCAAGAGCATCGACGAGGTGGCGCTGGCCTATCAGGCCGCCTTCAAGAAGCACCGCGACAAGATCCTCGCCCACGTCCAGCTGCGCAGCCAGTCCGGCCGTCGCGGCGAGAAGGACGACCCGGCGATCGCCCAGCTGGCGGCCTTCCCCTGGCCGCTGCCCGACGTGGAGGACGTCAAGACCGTCCCCATGCTCGAGCGCCTCACCGAAAGCCGTGACTTCTGCGCCAGCTGGCAGGTCCCGATCAGCTCGACCTTCGTCAATAACAACAAGCCCGGCAAATACTTCAAGTTCGCGGACATCAACGCCCTGGACATCACCCACCCGGGCGGCCCCGGCACGGCGATGGTGGTCACCGACGTCGAGAAGCCTCGCGACAGCAACGTCTACATCCGCGGCGACCGCAACAAGCGCGGCCCCGTGGCCCCGCGCCAGTTCCTCGAGGTCCTCGCCGGCCCCGACCGCCTCCCGTTCTACGAAGGCAGCGGCCGCCGCGAACTCGCCCTCGCCATCGCCAGCCGGACCAACCCGCTCACGGCGCGCGTGCTCGTGAACCGTCTCTGGGCGCACCACTTCGGCGCCGGCATCGTCTCCTCGCCGGACGACTTCGGCAACATGTCGGAGCCGCCCACCCACCCCGAGCTGCTCGACTGGATGGCCAACGCCTTCGTCGAAGGGGGCTGGTCGATCAAGAAGATGCATAAGCGCATCCTGCTCTCCGCGACCTACCGCCAGTCGGCCAATCCGAACTCCAACGAGCTGATCGTCCGCAAGTCCTCGGTGGATCCGACCAAGATCGACGGTGGCAACAAGTTCCTCTGGCACGCGAACCTCCGCCGCCTCGACTTCGAATCCATCCGTGACTCGATGCTCCTGCTCTCCGGCAAGCTCGACCGCGCCATGGGCGGCCGCGCGGTGAACATCACCGACGAGCCCTACAGCTATCGCCGCACCATCTACGGCTTCATCGACCGCGACAAGCTGAGCGAGCTCCAGTCGCAGTTCGACTTCGCCGACCCGAACATGGCGAACTCCGTCCGCAGCTCCACCATCGTGCCGCAGCAGGCGTTGTTCTTCATGAACAACCCGCTCGCGATCGAGGTCGCCCGCAACGTCAACGCGCGGCCCGAGATGGCGAAGGCCACCTCCGACGACGAGCGCATCACGCAGCTCTATCGTATCATGTACCAGCGTTCGCCGACGGTCCAGGAGCGCCAGATCGCCCGCGAATTCGTGACCCGCATCGCCGGCTACATCGATGAGCCGGTGGTCCAGGCCCCCTCCAAGGGGGACCGTGCCGCCAAGGCCAAGGCCGAGCGCGTCGCCAAGGCCAAGGCCGACAAAGCCGCCCTCACCAAGGGGCCCTCGACCCCTGAAGTGAAGATCGAAACCTCGGTTAGAGGCGGAAAAATCGTGAATAACACGGAAATGGTCTCCCGCAAGGAGCCCACCAGCCCCTGGGTCATGCTGGCCCAGTCGATGATCTGCTCCAACGAGTTCGTCTACCTGAATTAATCACCTTACGCCGAAAGACTTGTTTTTCCCCATCCCCGCCTCACAATCCTACCTAATCTCATCCTCCCCATGAAAGACTCCAGCTGCGGAAATTACGTCCCCACCCCTAACTCGCGCCGCGAGTTCCTGCGCCAGACCGGCCTCGGCATGGGCACGCTCGCCTTCGGCACCATGGTCGCCGACTACCTCGTCAGCGACGCCCAGGCCGAAGTGATGGCCAACCTCAAGCCCCGCAAGGCTCCGCTTCCGGCCAAGGCCAAGCACGTCATCCACATCTTCGCGGGCGGCGCTCCGTCGCACCTCGACACCTTCGATCCGAAGCCGAAGATGAAGGAGCTCGCCGACATGTCGGCCGCCGGCATGAACGGCGTCCTCTTCCCGACTCCTTTCGAGTTCAAGAAGTCCGGTAAGTCCGGCCTCGAGATCTCCGAGATCTTCCCGAAGCTCCAAGGCGTCGCGGACGAGATGTGCGTCATCCGTTCCCTTCACCAGGATCTCCCGGCCCACGGTCCGGCCGCCAAGCTGATGCACACCGGCTCGGCGATCCTCTCCAAGCCTTCCCTCGGCTCCTGGGTCCTCTACGGCCTCGGCACCGAAAGCCAGGACCTCCCGGGCTTCGTCTCCCTCGGCGGCAGCTCCGACGCCCGCGCCTCGGCCTTCCTTCCTTCGCTCTACCAGGGCGCCAACACCTCGTTCCGTCCGGGCGCCCCGGCGAACAAGATCATCGCCAACCTCCAGAGCGAATTCACCACGCAGGACGCGCAGCGCAAGCAGCTCGACCTCGTCCGCCAGCTCAACGAGCGCCACATGCAGACCGTCCAGAAGGACGAGCAGCTCGAAGCCCGCATCGAATCCTTCGAGCTCGCCTTCCGCATGCAGACCGCGGCCACCGACGCCTTCGACATCTCCAAGGAGCCTGAGAAGGTCCGCGAGATGTACGGTAAGACCGACCTCGGCGCCAAGCTCCTCTGCGCCCGTCGCCTCGTCGAACGCGGCGTCCGCTTCGTCCAGGTCGACGCCGGCGGCTGGGACCACCACACCAACCTCTTCACCTCGATCGCCCAGCGCGCCGAGAACATCGACGGTCCGGCCGCGGCCCTCATCGCCGACCTCAAGCAGCGCGGTCTCCTCGACCAGACCCTGATCATCTGGGGCGGAGAATTCGGCCGCACCCCGACCACCGCCGGCCGCGTCAACCAGGCTTCCGGCCGCGACCACCACTCCAAGGCTTTCTGCTGCTGGATGGCCGGCGGCGGCGTCAAGGGCGGCATGCACTACGGCGAGACCGACGAAATCGGCTCCCAGGTCGCCGCTGACGGCGTCGACGTCCACGACCTCCACGCCACCATCCTGCGCCTCCTTGGCTTCGATCACACCAAGCTCACCTACCGCTACAACGGTCGTGACTTCCGCCTCACCGATAACTTCGGCAAGGCGGTCGAGAAGATCATCGCCTAAGGGACTCCGGTCCTCCGAGCGAAGGGCGGACGCCGCGAGGCGCCCGCCCTTCCTGTTTTCCGGCGGGCTGCGGCGCTTGCGTTCCTTCGTTCTCACATTCTACTAGAAACATGAGGCTCTTCGCGTCCCTGGTCTTCGGTCTCCTGCTCGCCGTCGGCGTGTCCGCCGCCCCGAAGAAAGAAGACGCCCGCAAGGAGCCGGCCAAGCCCGAGCCCAAGCCGTCCGTGGTCATCAAGGCCGACCCGCGCACGGGCGAGCTGCCGCGTTCGGGGGTGAAGGGCGCCGACGCGTTAGGCCGCACCCAGACCCGCTATGACAACGGTGTCACGGCGGTGAAGACGCCCGACCCGTTCGGCGGTTCGACGACGCGCTACAGCAACGGCGTCACGGCCACGACCCGCCCCGATCCGTTCGGCGGCTCGACCACGCGCTACAGCAACGGCGTCACGGCCACGACCCGTCCCGATCCGTTCGGCGGTTCCGTCACGACCTTCAGCGACGGCACCCGCGCGACGACGCGCAAGGATCCTTTTGGCAACCAAGTGACGACCTATTCCGACGGTCGTCAGGAAGTGCTGCGTCCGGATCCGTTCGCGCCGAAGAAGCCGGCTAACGAGCGGAAATAACGTCCGTCGCCGGAACAGGGCGCTTGAAACCGCCTTCCGGGCGGTCAATCTGAGGTTTCACCCCATGAAGCGTCATCTCCACCTGTGGGCCGCCTTGGCCGCCCTTGTTCTCGCCTTGCCGGCCATCGCCGCCGAAGCCTTCACCTCCGGTCCCGGCTGGCTCGAGTTCCCCGCCGGCAAGGGGCCGGGCGCCGGCAAGCACGTCGTCCTGCTCGCGGGCGACGAAGAGTACCGCTCCGAGGAGTCCATGCCGATGCTCGCCCGCATCCTTTCCGAGCGCCACGGGTTCAAGTGCACCGTGCTTTTCTCGCATGACGACGGCGTGATCAATCCGAACAACGGCGCTTCCCTCGGCAAGCCGGAGGCCCTCGACTCCGCCGACGCCTTGGTGCTCGGGCTGCGTTTCCGTAAGTGGAACGAAGCCGCCCTCGCCAAGTTCGACGCCGCCATCAGGCGCGGCGTGCCGATCGTGGCCACCCGCACCAGCACCCATGCTTTCTCGGGCATCCCGAAGGACAGCCCCTTCGTCGCCTATAACTGGAACAACAAAGGCGGCTTCGGTAAGAACGTCCTCGGCGAGACCTGGGTCAGCCACTGGGGCAACCACAAGGGTGAAGCCACCCTTACGGCCGTCGAGGCCGGCGCCGAGAAGCTCGCCATCCTCAACGGCGTGGGCGTGATCTTCGGGGACACCGACGTCTATGAGGCCTATCCGCCTGCCGACGCCCAGGTCCTCCTCCGCGGCCAGGTGCTCAAAGGCATGGATCCGCAGGATCCTCTCAGCGAGCGCAAGAAGAAGCGCGCCACCGACAAGCAGGAGCAGGGCGTCAATTCCCCCGCGATGGCCGTGGCCTGGACGCGCGAAGTCCCCAACGCCGGCGGCTCCAAGAACCGCGTCCTGACCACCACCATGGCCTCCGCCAGCGACCTCGTCGACGAATCGCTCCGGCGCCTCCTCGTCAACGGCGTCTACTGGGGCCTCGGCCTCGAAGTGCCGGCCAAGGCCGACGTCACCCCGGTCGTGGAATGGAAGCCCAGCAAGTATTCCTTCAACATGTTCCACCCCGGCCTCAAGGCCGAAGATTTCGCGGGCGTGCTGCCGCCGCCCCTCACGGCCGCTCCGGCCAAGAAGAAGAAGTAAGCCGACGGACGGCTCTTCTTCCCGACGGGCGCATCGCAAGGTGCGCCCGTCCTGTTTCAGACGCGGATGCCGCGGTTGACGAGCAGTTGGATCAGCGCGTCGTTGTAGATGATGTAGGCGCCTTCGCGGGACGTCGCGTCGCGCACCTCGATGTCGTCCGTCACGACGAACCAAGGCGCGTCGACCGTCTTGTCCTTCGCGACCAGGTCCATGATGTCATGATCGGCCTTGGCGCCCGCCCGGCTGAAGGTCATGCGCACGCGCGAGTTCGTCGCCTTGAGCGTGGTCGGCTGGCCGTCGAAGCTGATCCAGACATGCAGGCCCGGCGCGTCGTCCGCCAGCTTCTCGAGCAGTTGGACGACCTTCTGGCGGGCGGCCGCGTCGAGCAGGAAGCGGCTGTCGCCTTGGGCGTTCTTCTTGGTCGGCAGGCGCAGGCCGAGGTAATCCTGCCGGAGGCAGGCGAAGTTGTTGGCGTCGAGCGCGAGCCGGGCCGGCTCGCCCGTGGCCACCGCGCGTTCGAGCATCGCGAGCGGGCCGGACTGCTTCTGCTCATGGAAGGCGCGGTCGGCCAGGTAGGAGCGGCGGCGATGGAGGTCGCGGCGATAGAGGTCGGCGTGGCGCGAATCGACGAGGCCCGCCTGCTCGGCCAGGAGCAGGGCGCCTTCGATCGACTTCAGTTCGCGCTGGTCGGCGCCGTTGATGCGGGCCGAGATGCGTTCGAGGAACGGGTCGGAAGGCTGGTCGCGCTTCTCGAGTTCGTAGCGGACCCTCTCGATGTGCTCGGTGATCCGCTTTTCGAGGGCGACGACCTCGGGGAGGGCCTGGCCGGCCGTACGCAGGTAGCGGCGCAGGAGCTTGAGCATCTCCTCCATCTGCGGGATGGCCTGACGGAGCTCGTGTTCCTTCGCCAGGAAGGGGTCGGCGTCGCGCTGGGCCCGCCGGACCTTCTCGACCGTCTCGGTCGTCAGCTGGCGCAGCTTCGCGACCTCCTCCGAGGCGGACTTCAGCGTGCGCGCGTCGGCCAGCCACGGGCGGATCTCCTCGGAGAGGAGCTCCTCGGCGATCTCGCGGGCCTTCTTGGCCACGTGTTCGCGGGCTCGTTCCAGTTCGCCCCGCAGACGCACCACTTCGCCCTCCTCCTTGGTTAGCCTGGTTTGCAAGGCCTGCAGGTTGGCCTCGGCCGCCGCGGCCTGCTTGGCCGCGTCCTGAGCCTGCCGGGCGGCTTCCTCCCGGACCTTGCGGATTTCGGCGTCCTTGGCCTCGAGCTCGTTGGCGTGCTGGCGGCGGATCTGCCGGCCCTCGTTCTCGCGGGCGGCCTTGCCTTGGGAGATCTCGTGCAGGAGGCGCCGGACGGTCTTGCCGGCCGAGTCGAGGGCGTCGACCGAGTCGAGCGGTTCCTTGTCCGTCGTCCCGCCGGCCTTGGCGACGAGCGTCTTCCAGGCTTTCGCGTCCGGTTTGGCGCCTTGCGGCTTCGCGTTCGTCAGCAGTCGTCCGAGCAGTTCGGCCGGGAGCGTCTCGTCCTTCTGGTCGGCCTCATGGTTCCAGACGACGCAGAGCAGGGCGGCCCGGACGCCGCCGATGGCCGCGGTGACCTCTTCGAGG
>JBEDDU010000035.1:0-3936 GCA_041176065.1 Verrucomicrobiota bacterium
TGTCGGCATCGATCATCGAGTCGCCGCGGACGCGCAGGGCGAAGGACTCGGGGGCGCGGCGGCGGGCGCTGGGGGAGAGGGGGACCTGCATCGAGTCCAGGACGCCGGAGGACTCGGTGTAGTCAGGAAAGCCTGCGGCGATGGAGCCGGCGAACTTGACGTTCTCGAAGGCGATGGCGTCGTCGCCGGGGCCTTCGTAGCGGATGACGGTCTCGGAGGTGTCGCCGAGGACTTCTGGGACGATCTTGTAGGCGCGGGCGGCGCCGGGTATGCGCTGCAGGACGCCCTTGCGCTCGAGGGCTTGGAGGTGACCGTAGACGCCGTTGGTGGACGCGAAGCGGAACTTGGCCTGGATGTCCCGGATGCTGGGCCAGTAGGAGTGTTCCGAGACGTGGGCCTTCATGTAGTCCAGGATGGCCCGCTGCTTCTTGGTCAGTTCTTCCATAGTGAACGCATGTTCGATGAAAACTTGTTCACTGTCAAGCCGACAGGCCAAAAGGCCTTATAATCCTCAATATCCGCCGAACTTGGCCTCGAATTCGGCCACCGTCCGCTCCATCCCAGGGTAGCACCGGGCGGCGATGGCCAGGGAATGTTCGCGGATGGGCTTGGGCAGCCCCCAGAGGGCCTGGCTGATCGAACCGGTGATGGCGGCCAAGGTATCGGCGTCCCCGCGGATGGAGGAGGCGAAGCGGACGGCGGACTCGTAGTCGGCCGTGCCGACGGCGATGGCCAGGCACTCGGGCACGCACCCTTGGCAGGTCTCGTTATAGGTATGGGTCTTACGGATGACCTCCAGGTCGGGCAGGGGGCCGTAGAAGTTCTCGGCGACCGCGCGGACGGCGGCGGGGTTGCGATACTTACGGGCGGTCCAGATCGCCGCGGCGACGGCTTGGGCTCCCTTGATGCCTTCGGGGTGGGCGTGCGAAGGCCGGGCGCTCAGCGTCGCGTGCTCGAGCACGGTCTCGAGGTCGTCGAACGCCCACGCTACGGGCGAGACGCGCATGGCGGAACCGTTTCCGAAGGAGTCACGCTCGCCTTTGGCTCCGCCATAGACCCAGCCGAGGAAGCCGCCCCCGAAGGCCGCTGACAGCGGCGCGAGGTGGCCGTTCTTCTCGTAGTAGCTGACCATGCCGACGAGCCGTGGCTTATAGTCGCTCTCTCCGCGCAGGATCGTCTCGGCCACCGCCCACGTGAGCAGGGAGTCGTCGGTGGGGCAGGAGCGTTCGGCGAATAACGGAAACTTCTGGTCTTCGTTGCGGCTGAATTCGTGGACGGATCCGATGATGTCGCCGGCGATGGCTCCGAGCATCTCGTCAAGGTGACGGTCGTTCGGCGGGCTTCCAATCCAAAGTCAGCGAGGGTGCGTCATAGCTCGGCGGGCCCGGTCATGCGGGAGTCCGCTCATATCGGGCATTTTCTTGGGGTTTCTCGGACCTTTTTACGCCGAGGGTTGCGACCTTCGTCCGGTTTGCTTGTCTCCGCATCACCCCATGTCCCTCCGTCGACTGATGCCGCTGGTCGCGGCGAGGCTTTGCGCCGTTTCGGCCGTCGCCCAGACGATCGTCCCGGTGCCCTCGCCGGCGGACCGCCCGCCCGTCGCCCCCGACGCCTGGTATCGCACCTGGGTGCGCGTCGACGATTCGTTCTTCACCAAGCACGAGCGCAACCTGTTCGAGGAATCGGTCGGCCTGCATTTCCGCGACCTCGTCGGATCCCACGAGGCGTTCGTCAACGGCGTGAAGGTCGGCGCCGGCTCGGGTCGCGAGGTCTTCCGTCACAAGGTGCCGGTGGGCACGTTGAAGAAGGGCGAGTGGAACGAGGTCGTGTTCCGCGTCCGGCATCCCGAAGGGAAGGGCGGCTTCTTCGGCGAGGCGCCGTTCATCATGAACTACTTCATGGAGTGCGTCCTCGAGGGGACCTGGGAATATTCCGCGACGCCGCTCTCGCCCGGTCCGGCCCTCAAGGCGCAGCCCGCTTCGTCGTCGTTCGCGAAGTTCCGCGAGTCGAACCGCGTCCTCGGCCGCGCCGAGCAGTTCCACGGTCCTTCGCTGTCGCCGGCCGAGGCTTATGCGAAGATGCGCGCGACGCCCGACCTGGCGGTCGATTTGCTGCTCTCCGAGCCGCAGATCGCCCAGCCGACGCACTTCAGCTTCGACACCCGCGGCCGCCTCTGGGTCACGCAATACCGCCAGTATCCTTACCCCGCCGGCGTGAACATGATCAGCCGCGACAAGTATTACCGCTCGCATTACGACCGCGTCCCGCCTCCTCCGCCCCATCACGACAAGGGCGCCGACATCGTCTCCATCCACGAATCGACGAAGCGCGACGGGGTCTACGACAAGCACACGGTCTTCCAGGACGGCCTCAACATGGCCAACTCGGCCGTCCGCGCCCACGGCGGCGTGTGGGTGATGAATCCGCCTTACCTGCTGTTCTATCCGGATGCCAACGGCGACGACGTCCCTGACGGCCCGCCGGTGGTGCATCTCTCCGGCTTCGGCCTCGAAGACACCCACTCGGTGGGCAATGGGATCATCCTGGGTCCCGACGGCTGGCTCTACGGCGTGCACGGCAGCACGTCGTCCTCGCGCGTCGTGCGTCCGGGCTTCGATTCCGCCGACGCCGCCCCCGTCCACTTCGAAGGCTGTATGGTCTGGCGCTACCACCCGAAGACCCGCGAATACGACATCTTCAGCGAAGGCTCGGGCAATCCCTTCGGCCTGGAGTTCGACGGCGACGGGCGCATGTATTCCGGCCACAACGGCGGCAACACCCGCGGCTGGCACTACGTCCAAGGCGGCATCTACCTCAAGCAGGGCGTCGACCCGGGCAAGTTCGGCCCGCCGCGCAGTCCGTATTCCTTCGGCCAGCTCCCGATCCTCGGCACGCGCACGAAGGTCCCTCGCTTCGCGCACTTCGGCTCCTTCATCGAAGGCACGGCGATGGCCTCGCAATACCAGGGCCACCTGTTCTCCCTCGATCCGCTCCACAACACGGTCACCGACTCCGAGCGCATCCCGCAGGGCGCGACCTACGTGACGACCGACAAGGGCGTCGCGATGTGGTCCGAGGACGTGGGCTTCCGTCCGCTCTACAGCGCGAACGCCCCCGACGGCTCGCTCTTCGTGTCCGATATGTATGAATATTACATCGCGCACGGGCAGCACTACCAGAACCAGATCGACCCCACGACGGGCCGCCTGTACCGCCTCCGCGACAAGGACGCCAGGCTCGAGACCGACACGAACCTCGAGGGCAAGACCACCGCCCAGCTCGTCGGCCTCCTCGGTCATCCGAACAAGTTCCATCGCACGGCTTCGCTGCAGCTGCTGGCCGAACGACGCGATCCCGCTTCCGTCCCGCAGCTCGACGCCTTGCTCGCCGCCGACCGGGGCCGCGGCGCCTTGGGCGCGCTCTGGGCGCTGTATCAGCTCGACGCCCTCGACGACGCTCGGGCCGTCGCCGCGCTGACCCACGCCTATGCTCCGGTGCGTTTCTGGGCCATGCGCTTCCTCGGCGACAAATACGGCGTCAACCGCGGCCTCGGCGTGCCCGGTCTTGATTCCAAGGGCGCGCGCGACCTGCCGCCCCAGGTCTTCGCGGCGGTGCTCGCCCGCGCCAAGACGGAGCCCGATGCCGAGGTCCGTTCCCAGATCGCGTCGTCAGCCCGTCGTCTGCCGACCGGCCAGATGCTCACGCTCGTCGCGGCGCTCGCTGCGCGCGACGAGGATGCGCAGGACGCCTATATTCCGTTGCTGCTCTGGTTCGCCTTGGAGTCCCACGTGACCCTCGACCGTGACGCCGTCGTCGGCCTCCTCCGCGACCGCTCCCTCTGGGAGCGTCCGCTGGTGCAGGAGCATCTGCTGCCTCGCCTTATGCGCCGCTTCGCCACC
The DNA here is from genome assembly GCA_041176065.1 of Verrucomicrobiota bacterium. Taxonomy (GTDB): domain Bacteria; phylum Verrucomicrobiota; class Verrucomicrobiia; order Opitutales; family UBA953; genus UBA953. The sequence continues at coordinate 3,900 of JBEDDU010000035.1, forward strand.
GAAGGACGCCGGGCCGATCTCCTGGTCTGCGCCCAGC
>JBEDDU010000036.1:0-3135 GCA_041176065.1 Verrucomicrobiota bacterium
GGCGGGCCAGGTGGCCGTAATGGCGGATGGCCTGTGAGCTGGCCAGGTCGATGATCAGGTCGACCTTATGGGCGCGCATGAACGCGGGCGAACTGAGTTCCTCCGAGGTCAGGGCGGGGTAGTCATGGCCGTCCAGATGGAGGCGGCGCCGGGGTTTATCGACGACATCGGCCTCGTCCTGCCAGGTGCGGCGGGCGATCCAGGCGAGGCGGAGTTCCTTGTCGCGGATGATTTCTTTGGCGCCTTCGCGTCCCGCCCGGCCGAAGCCGACGAGACCTACTTTGATCGGAGTCATGGTTGGTCAGTGTGTTTCAAAGCGGCCCGACTTTGAATGATCCTCCGAAATCCGACGGGATTCCGAACCCTGCCGGCATTCAGATGGGCCAAGCCTCTCGTTCAAGGATAAAAATCGGGCGGCGCGGCGGAGAGGTTGCCGGCGGCGCCGCGTTCTCAGCCGCGGAAGCGCATGATCCGTCGGTACTCCGCCGGGGTCATGTTCTCGGAGCGGCGGAAAGCCGCGAAGAAGGAGTTCAGGTTCGGATAGCCGCAACGATGGGCGATCGCCTCGATCTTCTCGGAGGAGCCCGCGAGGAGACGCTTGGCCGAATCGATGCGCACCGTCCGCAGGCGGTCCCCGGGCGTGCAGCCGACGTGCTTCACGAAGGCCTGGCGCAGGCCGCGTTCGGACATGTGCGCGATGGCGGCGAGCTCCTTGACGCCGAGCGGGCCGGCGAAGTGGTCGGTGATGTGGTGCAGGGCGCGCACGACGCCTTCATGGCCGGTGGCCAGGATGTCGCTGCTCATGCGGGTGATCACGCCGGCCGGCTGGATGCGGATCGGCTCGGGCGGAGCCGGCTGGCCCCGCATCAGACGGTCGAGCAGTTCCGCGCCGCGGTAGCCTTGTTCTTCGAGGTTGGTGTCGACGCCGGACACGTATTTCTTGATCGCGCCGACGGAGAGCAGGTAGTCGTCGATGCCGACGATCGCGACCTGCGTCGGCACGTGGAGTCCGGCTTCCTCGCAGATCTCGCGGACCTCCACGGCCAGCGTGCCGTTGGCGGCGAAGACCGCCAAGGGTTTGGGCGCGGCCTTGAGACGGGTCATCAGCCAGGCGCGCCGACGCTGCCATTCGTCGCGGGCGTCGGCCTTCTTGCCCGGATTCGTCCAGCGGAGGTGTTCGCAGGGCAGGCCGCGGCGCCGCAGGGTTTCCATGAACGCCTGACCGCGCTCCACCTGCGACCAGTTCTCGGTGTCGCTGAAGAAGCAGAAGTGCCCCATCCCGCGCTCGATGAAATGCTCCGCGGCCAGCTCGCCGGTCTTGGCGTGGTCTTGCACCACGTGGGCGAAGGGCGTGCCGCGGCGGCGCAGGGAGAAATCGACCGTCGGCTTGTCGGCCTTGAGGACGAAGTCCGCCAGGTCGTCGCCGGCTCCGAGCCAAGCCAGGATGCCGTCGCCGTCCCAGCCCCACGGGATCACCTTTTCATGGATGATGCTGTGCGACGCCAGGTGCCAGCGGTGTTCGGAGGCGTAGGTCGCGATGCCTTGGAGCAACCGATGGTCATACCAGCCGAGGGCGAGGAGGACGTTCCGGGGGCGTTTCATGGCGATAGGCGGCGCGTCAAAAGGGGATAGTCATAAATCGGCACAACGTGACATCAGGTAGGGCGATATCCAAGGACGGGCGTGTGCTTCATAAATCCTATTGTTTAATAGGGTATGAGCGTAGGATGACCTTTGGGCGGCCGCGTGCAACTGCCGATAAGAGCATAGGCTATCCCGAAAACGGCATAGCATCGGCGGGTGGGCGGAACCTCAGGCGTCCTTGCGGGCGTCGAGGTCCATCCAGCGGGCGAGGGCCTCGGCGTGCTCGGCCTCGGCGGCATGGAGTCGCTTCTGCAGGGCCGCGGCCTGGGTGCCGCCGTCCTTGTAGATCTCCGGGTCGCCGAGCTGGACCGTGAGCTGAGCCTGTTCGGCTTCGAGCTGCTCGATCTTGCCGGGCAGCGTCTCCAGTTCCTTGCGTTCCTTGTTGTTCAGCTTGGCGCCGGCCGGGGCGTTGCCGGCGGCCTTGGCGGGGGCGGCTGGCTTCGACGCGCCGGCGTTGGCGGCGGTGCGCTTGGCCACGGCGATGCGGGCGAGTTCGTTACGCCAATCGGTGTAGCCGCCGGCGTGTTCGGTCACGACGCCGTCGCCTTCGAAGACCAGCGTGCTCGTCACGACGTTGTCGAGGAAGGCGCGGTCGTGGGAGACCATGATGAGGGTGCCGGAGTAGTCGACGAGGATATCCTCGAGGACGTCGAGGGTCTCGGCGTCGAGGTCATTGGTCGGCTCGTCGAGCACCAGGACGTTGGCGGGCTTGGTGAAGAGCCGTGCGAGCAGGAGGTGGTTGCGTTCGCCGCCGGAGAGTACCTTGGCCTTGGAGCGGGCGCGTGAGGGATCGAAGAGGAAGTCCTGGAGGTAGCTGATGACATGACGGGAGCGGCCCTGCACCGAGACCGTATCGCTGTCGCCGGCCAGGTTTTCGGCGACGGTCTTGTCGTCGTCGATCTGGTCGCGCATCTGGTCGAAATAGATGACCTCCATCTTGGTGCCGAACTTCAGGTCACCGGAGGTCGGCGCCAACTGGCCGAGGAGCATCTTCACCAGCGTCGTCTTGCCGGCGCCGTTGGGGCCGATGAGTCCGACCTTGTCGCCTCGGTTAAGCACGAAGCTGAAGTCGCGGATGAGCGGGGTGCCACCCGGGTAGGCGAAGGCGATGTTCTCGGCTTCGACCACGCGCACGCCGGAACGTTCGGCTTCGCTGATCTCCATTTTCGCCGAGCCGGTGGCCGTGCGCATGGCGCCGCGCTGGGCGCGCATCTTGACGAGCGCCTCCATGCGGGCGTTGGACTTGGTGCGGCGGGCGCCCGGGCTGCGGCGGGACCAGGCTTCCTCCTGCCCGAGCTTCTTGTCGAAGGCGGCGCGCTGGCGTTCTTCGGCGACGAAGAGCTCTTCCTTGCGGACGAGGTAGGTGTCGTAGTCGCAGGACCAGCTGGCCAGCTTGCCGCGGTCGAGCTCGATGATGCGGTTGGCCATGCGGCGCAGGAAGGCGCGGTCGTGCGTGACGAAGAGCAGGGGGATCTTCTGTTCGAGCAGGAA
>JBEDDU010000037.1:0-5359 GCA_041176065.1 Verrucomicrobiota bacterium
AGGAAAGCCTCTCCATCCGCGACGAGTCCCTCTCGCTCCACGACGGCGTGGTGAAGCCTTGGAAATGCGCCACGCGCAAGACGCTCATCCACCGCAACGCGATCACCCGCGCGCTGGCCGAACAGGTGCCGTTCGACCAGAAGACGCCGTGGCGCGAACTCCCCAAGGCGGTCCGGGACCTGCTGCTGCACGGCGATCCGAAGCGTAAGTTCCTGCTCCCGCCGCCCAAGGGCCGCAAGCCCGTCGAGACCGTCTGGACGGGCATGTTCACCGAACTCGAACACGCTTACCGCACCACCACCGGCGAGTCGCTCCGCCAGCGCCTGCTACAGTTCCAGGCCGGCTCCGTCTGCGCCGGCTGCCAAGGCCGACGCCTCTCCCCCACCGCCCTCTCGCTGCGCCTGAACGGCAAGACCATGGCCGAGTTTTTGGCGATGACCATCCCGGCCGCGCTGGAATTCACGAAGCAGCTCGCGACGCACCCGGCCGTGATGCCGGCCGAAGAAGCCCGCCGCGGACTCGAGCAACGCCTCGCGTTCCTGCACGAAGCCGGCCTCAACTACCTTACGCTCGACCGCGAATGCAGCTCGCTCTCCGGCGGCGAAGCCCAGCGTGTACGCCTCGCCACGCAGCTCGGCCTCGGGCTCGTCGGCGTGACCTACGTCCTGGACGAGCCCAGCATCGGCCTGCACCCGAGCGACCACCAACGCCTCATCGGTTCGATCCGCGGCCTGCGCGACCTCGGCAACACCGTACTCGTGGTCGAACATGACCGTGATATGATGCTCGCCGCCGACCACCTCATCGAGATGGGCCCGGGCGCCGGCATCGACGGAGGACGCATCGTCTTCGAAGGCACGCCCGAGGCCTGCGGTGCGCACGCGACCTCGCGCACGGGCGCCTACCTTTCCGGCCGCGCCACGCTCGCAGGCATCGTGAAGCGGAAGCCCATCGGCAAGGCCGCCATCACCGTCAAAGGCGCCACCGAGAACAACCTCAAGGACGTCACCGCCTCGTTCCCGATCGGCGCGCTCACCGTCGTCTGCGGCGTCTCCGGCTCCGGCAAGAGCACGCTCGCGATCGACATCCTCTCCGCCGCCGCGGCCCGTAAGATCAACGGCGCCAAGGTCGTGCCCGGCCGCCACACCGGACTGGAAGGCTTGGAGCAGATCACCGCCTTCACCGCGGTCGACCAGGAACCCATCGGACGCAGCCCGCGTTCGAATCCGGCCACGTTCACCGGCATCATGGACCTCATGCGCGACCTCTGGGCCGCGCGCCCGCTCGCCAAGGCCCGTGGCTACGGTCCCGGCCGCTTCAGCTTCAACGTGCGCGGCGGACGCTGCGAGACGTGCGCCGGCGAAGGTTCGGTCGCGCTCGACATGCAGTTCCTCGGCGAGACGTTCGTCGATTGCCCCAGCTGCGCCGGACGACGTTTCAACCGCGAGACGCTCGAGGTCCGCTTCAAGGGACTCAGCATGGCCGACGCGCTCGGGCTCTCCGTCAACGAGGCCGCCGAAGTCTTCCGCGCCCAGCCGAAGCTCGCGGAGAAACTCCGCACCCTCGCCGAGGTCGGCCTCGGGTATCTCAAGCTCGGCCAGGCCGCCAACACGCTCTCCGGCGGCGAAGCGCAGCGTCTGAAGCTCGCCGCCGAACTCGCGCGACGCGACCACTCCGGACGGCTCTACGTCCTGGACGAACCCACCACTGGCCTGCACTGGGACGACATCGCTAAGCTCCTCGCCCTGCTCGGTCGCCTGCGCGACGCGGGCGCCACGCTCATCGTGATCGAACACCACGCTGACGTGATCCTGGCGGCGGACTGGGTGATGGAACTCGGACCCGAAGGCGGCGAAAAGGGCGGCAAGCTCGTCTACGCCGGCCTGCCCGAAGGCCTGCTCAAGCAGAAGGGGTCGCCGACGGGACGAGCCCTAGCGGGCGACGAACAGCGTTCTTAGTTCGTTGTTCTTGGTTCTTCGTCAGAAACAAATCAGATGATTTACAGCCTCGCGGAGATCAAGGCCGCGACTGTATTCAGGTCCGCGATCTCGGCTTCGGTGAAGTCATAGGGCTGCATCTTGCCGATGCCGAGCACGCCGATGACCTTGCCGTCGGCGCCGACGACCGGGACGGCGAGCGCGCCTTGGACGTTCGTCTTCCGGGCGTCAGGCTTGGCCACGCCGCCGAGGTCTTCCTGGAGATTGCAGAGTTGGACGGCCTCCTTGCGCTGCGCGGCGCAGCCGGCGATACCCTTGCCGAACGGGATGTTGTCGATCTTCGGCAGCAGCATCGGCAGGACCTGCGGCGGGATACCTTGGTGCGCGATGAGCGTGAGCAGGCCCGTGGACGGATCCGTGCGATGGATCGTGCCCGTGACACACTGGAAATTCAGCAGCGTCCGGGACAGGACCGCCTGCCAATCAGGATGGCCGACGAGAAGCTCAGGGAGACCGGTGGTGGCTTGCGACATGGTAAGAGGAGCTATACCGCACGATATTCAGACTAACGCAACCGGCCCGCAAATCAAATGGGACTGACCACACCCAACCGATACATAAACTGTTTTTAGGCCCTTAAAATTGCGATCAACTGGACCAAAAAGCGGAACCATCCTAAGCTAGTAAAGGGCCAGGCTATCTCCCAATCGGAAGCGTCTCCAGATTCCGAGACTTCGGGTCAGGATTCAGCCAGCTTTCCAAATAGATGTAGGGATCATCTATTTGGCCTTTCAAAGAGGTACCCCCACCTACGATCTTTATCCGAGCGCAAACGTCATCTTCGAAACGGACATAGTAAGATTTAACTCCATGAATCTCATCAACCCACCTAGGATCATCTGCACTCATTGCCGCAACTAACAATGAAGGCCGGTATCCATCGAGGGGCGCTTCGAAACCATCATCCTTGATTTCCTGCACTCCACCCTTTTCGACCCTAATCTCAAATGACCAGTCGTAACGACGAGGAGCGCCTACAGAATTAACTGGTCGGTCATATTCGCTCCTGCAAATAACTTCGATGCAGTGAATGCTTGACCCCTTGGCTTCAAGCGAGAGCGAGCGGGGCGTCCCATTGGATTTCACCCAGAAACATCCAGTTACATGCTTCAACTGCTCTAACTTACCGATCTTGCGAATCGTGAACTGCACTGGACGCTTTTCCTCGGGGTGATGATTACGCTGCGGATTGCCAGACATATCAAAGTACTGCGCCAACACACTAGACCCAACTCGCTCACCGGCCTTGAGGCCCTCATCGGGATTCAAACGTCGGACCATCGACCTCCTATACCCTGTTTTCTCAATGGAAACAAAGAGTTCAATGCCATTGGTCTTAATTGAAAAAAACCCATCATCCCCGGTAGTAAGTTTGCGCTTTGTGTTAGTTGCACCCAGGGCCTGTCGATAGTTTGACGTCGTGCTGTAGATAACATCCGCACCTCCGACTGGCATGCCGTCTTGGTCAAAAACTTGACCATAGAACACGATCTTACTGCTCGTCGCACGATTGAAAAACGACTCCGGATCAATCTTCCCGCTCTTTTTCCTTTCAACGAGCTCGACCTGCTCTTTCTCGTCTTCGGTCAGCTGATACGGCACCTGCCCAAAGGATGTAAGCGCAGCAAACAGAGTAAGAGCTATGTAAGTATGATTCATAGGGTCATAGGGCGACGGCGCGACGATCAAAGAATGGGATTAATGCAGGTGATTCAATCATGAGCACGCAGGGGGAACGCCCTTGGCCATGCGTTCCGCAAGCCAGGCGAGGCCGCCGGCTTCGTCGCTGAAGACGCCGTCGAGCTGGGCTTCGAAGGCCTCGTCGAGGACCTGGGAGAACCAGCCGGCGGGCTTATGGCCCATGGCGATGAGGTGGCGGCCGAGAACGAGCCTCTTCGGGGCGGTCGAGGCGACCTGCAGGGCGGCCGCGCGCGCGGCCAGCCATTCGCCGTGCGGGGAAGGCCCGTGCATGCTGGCGGCGCCGCGACCCCGGCGGTCGGCGAGGTCGACGCGGCAGAGCCGGTCGATGCGACCGACCTTGTTCGCGAGGCGCCGGACGGCGGCGTCGCCGGCGCCCCCCTTGTGGAGGTAATACGGCTGGCCGTGCCAGCGCACGAGCGGGAGCACCGCTTCGATGAGCTTCTTCTCCTGCGTGACCTGGGCGAGGAAACGCGGGGCCAGGACGAAGCTCTCCTCTTCGTGTCCGTAGGCGTGCCAGCGGTCGTCGTGCGGTTCCTTCTTCGTGGTCGTCGCCTTGCCGATGTCGTGCAGCAGCACCGCGAGGCCGATGATGAGGTCTTCGTCGCGGTCGCCCACGCGGATCTCCGCGAAAGCGTCGAGGCAGGCGCAGGTGTGGTTCCAGACGTCGCCCTCGGGATGCCATTCCGGATCCTGCGGCACGCCGATCATCGCATGGAGCTCCGGGTAGAACTTCGTCCAACCGCAGTCCTTCAGGAAGGCGAGCCCCAGCGACGGCCTGCGGCCACGGAGGAGGAGCTTCGTCCACTCCTCCATCAAACGTTCGGGCGGGAGGTCGGCCTGGGTGAGCGAGGCGCAGAGCGCGACGGTCTCCGGGGCGACCGAGAACTCGAAACGCGCGGCGAACTGCATCGCGCGGAGCACGCGGAGCGGATCTTCGGCAAACTTATCCGAGACGTGACGGAGGCGGTTTGCCTTGAGGTCGGCCACGCCGCCCCAGGGATCGAGGACCTCGCCGGTGAACGGGTCCCACATGATCGCGTTGAGCGTGAAGTCGCGGCGTTCCGCGGCGTCCTTCGGCGTCATCGTCGGATCGGCCTGCACGTCGAAATCCGTGTGCTTGGCGCCCGTGCGGTTCTCACGGCGAGGCACCGAGACATCGACCGGGAAGTCCTTGAGCTTGGTCACGCCGAAGGCCGCGCCGACCGTGATGATGCCGAATTCCTTGCGCAGGGCCGCTTCGACCTGGCGCGTGCCGAGGCCGTAGACCTCGACGTCGACGTCGAGCACCGGCACCTGCATCAGCGCATCGCGCACGCAGCCGCCGACGAGCACCGGACGTCCGCCCGCGTCGCGCAGCAGCTCGACGACGCGGCGCACGGGCGCGAAGTCTCCGTCGAGGCGGATAAGGTTCGGCTGCAGGTCGGGCACGTCCCCACCCTACCCGAGCCAAGGCCGGAGGCGAGTGGTTTTGCGGTTCAGAGGTTGGTCGTGAAACCTTCCTTCAGCAGCCAGGCCTTCGCCGTGTCGCGGCGGTCGCCTTGCAGGACGATCTCGCGGCCCTCGAGGGCGCCGCCCGTGCCGAGGGCGCGCTTGAGCTCCTTGAGCAGCGCCTCGCGCATGCGCATCTCCTGCGATTCGATCCAGAGCCCCTTGAGGATGGT
>JBEDDU010000038.1:0-5465 GCA_041176065.1 Verrucomicrobiota bacterium
TCCGCGCCCGCCTACAAGCCCGCCCGCAAGTCCAGCTTCGCGATGGTGCAGCAGATGAAGCAGATCGCGGAATCCGACGAATCTCCGGCCGAAGCGCTGCGCCTGATGATAAAAAAGGAGCTGGCCCGCGACGACCTCAACCAAGCCGCACGTAACCTGCTCGATCAGCTATTGGCCTTCAATCCGACCTCCCGAGGCGATGAGCCGAAGACCGAAAGATGGACCAAAGTGAAGCTGACCCACTGGTGCGAAGCCCACTTCAACATCGATAGCCGGGTGACCCCGACCAAGGAAGAACTGTTAGAAATCGCCGATAACTTCAGCAAAGCCTTGATGAAGAAGTATTTATAATAATGACAGTCCTAGTTAGATGAAAGTTTTGTCATAGTATCTAACTTGATGTTGACAGTGTAAGGGCTTTGAGCATGGTGGTGGGGATGATTCCTCCCATGAGCCAACCCAAGATCGAAATCCTGCCCCTGAAGAAGGGCTTCCTCCGCGCCGCCGCCGAAGCGACGCAAGTCCTCGTCCGCATCGTCGCCCCGAGCCAGCCGGCGGACACGGTCGCCACCCCCCGCGCCCCGCTGGACCTCGCCCTGGTCATCGACCGTTCGAGCTCGATGTCCGGTCGTCCCATCGCGGCCGCCCTCGAAAGCGCCGTCCGCATCGTCCGCGGCCTCCGCACCGACGACCGCGTCACGATCGTCGCCTTCGACGACCGCATCGAAGTCGTCCAGCCCCTCGTCGAAATCACGGACCGCGAGACCCTGGTCCAGCGCATCAAATCCATCGATACCCGCGGGTCCACGAACCTCTTCGGAGGCTGGGAAGAAGGCGCCAGGCAGCTCGCGCCCTTCGCCCGCAAGGACCGCATCGCCCGAGTGATCCTCCTCAGCGACGGCCAGGCCAACCAGGGCCTCTTGAACGAACAGGAGATCTTCGCCCAGGTCGCCAAGGCCGCCGGCGCCGGCATCACGACCTCCACCGTCGGCCTCGGCCACGGCTTCAACGAATCCCTCATGACGGGCATGGCGAACGCCGGCGAAGGCGTCGCGAACTTCGGCCAGACCGCCGACGACCTTGACGAGGCCTTCGAAGAGCAGTTCGCCATCCTGTCCAACACCTTCCTGCGTCAGGTCAAGGTCACCGTGCAGGGCGGCAGCGACGTGCAGGCCCGCCTGGTCGGCGAAATCCTCGAAGAGGGCGTCGCCCGCAGCCGCAAGCTCGGCACCCTGCCCTGGAACGCCTCGCTGGTCGCGGTAGTGGAACTCAGGATCGGCACCGGCGCCAAGGCCGACGCGCTCGCGGCGGTGAATTTCGAGGCGCTCACCAAGGAAGGCGAGACCGTCAAGTTCGGCCCCGAACTGATCGCCCTGCCCGAGACGGACCTCGCCGCCTTCTCCGTCCTTGCCGTCGACCCCTCCGTCGCCGCGGCGGTGGGCGAAGCAATCGTCTCGGAAAAGATCGAGTTCATCGAAGCCCTCGCGCGCCAAGGCAAGCTCGCCGAAGCGAAGAAGGAATTCGAAGAGCTGCTCAAGCGGAGCGATCTTTCGGACTGGGCCAAGCAGAAGGTCGAGTACCTGAAGCAGCTGCTCGACGAGGACGCCATCATGGCGATGAAGGAGATGCGCTACGGCCGAAGCCGCATGCTCCGGCAGACCAAGGTCGCGATGATGCGCGACTTCGACACGCAATTCTGCGTCGCCTCGGAAGACGCGAAACCGATCTACCTTCAGAAGAAGATCGTGGCCGGCGCCGCCCGTAAACCGAAACCCCCGCAGGGCGGCACGAAGGGCGGCCAGGCCCCGCAGGCCTGACCTGAGCGAAGAGACGGGTTTTTCAGCCCGGTGGGGGCGATTCCACCGGGCTTTTTGTTGCCCGCTCCGGGCGGCCGGGCAAAATGACCATCCGCCTCCCATGTCCCGCGCTCTCCGCATCACCCTCTGGAGCGTCGGCCTCGTCGCCGTCGCCGTCGGAGCCACCCTTTTCTGGGTCGAAGCCCAGCTCCGCCCCGAACCCCTCGGCGCCCGCGTCAAGGGCCTCCTCGCCGACGCCGGCATCAAGGGCGGCATCGCCCGCATCGAAGCTTCCCTCGACGGACGTTTCTCCGCCGAGGGCGTCGACCTCGTGCTGGCCGATGGCACCAGGATCTCCGCGGCGTCCCTGAAAGGCGAGGCCGACCTCTTCGCGATCATCGGCGGGACCTACGCCCTACGCAGCCTCGAACTCAAGACGCTAGACGTCGACCTGAGCACGCGTCGTCCCGTCGTCCCACCGAAGGACGCCCCTGCGGCCGCCGCGGATGAAAAAGCCAAGCTCCCTCCTTTCGTGCTCGGCCCTTACGCGGCGACGGGACGCATCCGTCTCGCCGACGGTCAGCTGCTCCGCTTCAGCGTACGCGGCGACATGTTCGACTCCCGCGGCTCGGCCGACCTGCGCGCCGGCATCGCCTGGCCCGGCTTCACCGTCGGCAAGCAGACCACCGATCCGCGCGGCGAAGTCTCCTTGAAGGCCGTGTTCCGACGTCCGCTCGGAGGCGAAGGCCTCGCGCCGGATGCGCTGTTCGACGACGTCGGCTCCCTGCGCCTGGAACTCGCGGCCAAGGATGCGAGCCCCGTCGCCGCCGGTTCGGTCGGCTTCGTCCTCGACGCCGCCTCCGTGCCGGGCAAGCCCGGCATGACCTTCACCGGCACGATGAGCGACTCCGCCGGCAAGCCCGCGGTGAAGCTCCGCGGCGAACACCTCGCCGGCCGCACCTCGGTCGGCGCCGAACTCGACGTCGACCCCTCCCGCTTCGGCATCCTCAGCCAGCAGCTTCCCGACGTGCGCATCACGGGCGGGGCGAAAGGTGAGCTGGAAGGCTCCCGCTGGCAGGCCGACGCCGACCTCAAGGCGCTCTGGGCCGACCTCGGCAAGATCTCCTCCGGCCTGCCCAAAGGCGCGCGCTCCGAATGGCGTCTCGCCGCGAACGCGCAGAGCACGGACGCGGGCTTCGCGGTCAACCGCCTCGCGATCACGGGACACGGCGTGAGGATCGCCATCCCGCAGACGCTCACCTGGAAAGGCGGCCTGCTGCCCGCCAACGCCGACGAGGCGACGGTGACCATCGCCGCCGATGACGCCGACCTGATCGCGCTGAACCCCTTCCTCGCGGCGGCGGGCGTCACCGTGACGACCGGCCGGTGGACCGGCGAAGCCTCGGTATCCTTCAAGGACGGACAGCCGGTCGTACGCAGCGTACGCACGCACAGCCTGAAAGGCGTCTCCCTCGAACAGGCGGGCAAGCCGCTCATGAACGGCATCGACGCCGAACTCCCGGTGAGCTCCGCCGCCGGCGCCATCGCGCTCGGACCTTTCAGCGTCCGCAGCGGCGCGGGCGAGATCGCGGGAGGCAACCTCACCCTGCGTCCCGGCGCCGACGGCGCCTGGACCGCGCTCGCCGACGTCGACGTGGGCATCGTCGAACTCGCCTCCCAGCCGAACTGGGGAGACCTCCCCGTCGACAAGCTCAAGGGCATCCGTGTCAGCGCGAAGGCCTCCGTCGAGCGCGCGGCCGGCAAGGCGCCGGTCGTCGCCGCCGCCGAGGCGCGCATCTTCCGCCAAGGACGCAACCTGCTCGCCTTGAAGCTACGCCAGCCCTTCCCGACCGAAGGCGCGCGCCCCACCGGCGTGCTCGTCGAAGCGAAGGCGCGTGAGCTGCCGCTGGAATCCCTCGCGGCCGTGGTGCCCGGACTCAAGCTCTCCGGAGACCTCACGCGCGCCGACCTCGTCGCCGGCTTCAGCCGCGAAGGTCTCTTCATCCGCACCGAAGGCGCGCCGCTCGCGTTCGCCAACACCAGCGTCAGCTGGGCCGGCAAACCGTGGGTGAAGGCATGCGACCTCGCCGCCGCGCTGGACGTCCTGGTCGGCGAACTCTCGACGACCATCGGCTTCAACCAGGCCTCCTTGAAGAACCAGAACCGCGTCCTCGCGGCCGGCGACATCAAGGTCGGGCTCGGCGAAGCCGGCACGACGCTCCGCCTGCAGGGCGACCTCGGCGCCTTGGCCGAACAGCCGTTCGCCGGCCCGCTGGGCGTCGTCACCGGCGGCCGCTACCGCGCGAGCGCGGACCGCGCGCAGGACGGAGAGATCAAGGTCTCCTTGGAAGTCAGCGACGTCGGCCTGCGCCAGAGCGAAGGACGCATCACGCAGGCGACCATCACGGGCCGCTACGCCCCGAAGGCCGACGGCCTCGAAGCCGAAGGCGGCTTCCGTCTGCAGGCCGCGCACCTCAGCTCGGGCAAGTTCACGCTCACGCAACGGACCTCGGGCGCGAAGAACGACTGGCAGGCCAAGGTCGCCGTCGACGCCATCGACGTGGACGACGTCCTCTCGCTCCTCCCCAGGAAGGACGAGACGATCGCCGAAGCCCCGACGGCCCAGCCGGCACCGGACAAGAAGCCCTTCTGGACCGGCCACACCGGCTCGCTCGACCTGACCATCGGCACCGCGAAGGCCTACGGCATCCGCGCCGAGAAAGTCATCGTGCGCGCGGACGCGCAGGACGCAGGCCTGCGCCTGACGCAGCTCACCGGCGGCCTCGCGGAAGGCACGCTGAGCGGACGCGGCCAGCTGGCCTTCAAGCCGGGGATCAGCAACGGCCCCTACGCGCTCGCCGCTACCGTCAGCCTGACGCAGTTCAACTTCGGCGAGGTCGCTCAGGCGGTCCCCGCGGCCAAGGACTTCCTCCAAGGCAAAGGCGACGCCACCGCTTCCGTGACGAGCGTGAGCGGCACGCCGGGCGAACTCGCGGGACGGCTGCAGGCCGACGTCCAGCTGACGTCGCGCGGCGGCGTCATCCGCGCCTTCGGCGACAAGAACAGCAGCATGGCGCTCTCGGCGAACAAGGCGGGGGACGTGACGGAAGTCCTCGGCGGCATCGCGCTGATCGCCGGCGCGCTCACGAGGAACCAGCAGCAGGGTGAGAAGATCGCCAAGGTCGGCGCCGCGATGACCGCGGCCGCCAAGCTCCAGAAAGCCGTCGCGGAATTCGCCTACACTTCCGCGACCATCAAGGCTTCCCGCCTGGCTTCGGGCACGATCAAGCTGGATCTGGCCGATATCCGCAGCCCGACGCTGCAGCTCTCCGCCAAAGGCGGCATCAACATCGACCCCAAGGCCGCCTTCGCGGACTGGCCCATGGCGTTCACGACCCAGCTACGCGGCTCCGGCGAATTCGCCGAATACTTCCAGGTGCTGGGCTTCGGCGCCGGCCCCTCGCCCGCCGACGGCTTCACCGACGGGCCCGGCGTCAACGTGACCGGCTCGCTGAACCAGATCCGGACCGACCTGTCCGAGAAGCTGCAGGCTGCGATCGACCGGACGCGCAACGCCCCCTCCGCGACCCCGGCGGGCCAGGCACCGCAGGCCGCCCCCGGCGGACAAGCCGCGCCCACGCCTGCGCCCCGTAAGCGTAATCCGTTGGG
>JBEDDU010000039.1:0-6679 GCA_041176065.1 Verrucomicrobiota bacterium
CCGGTCGTGCGCGAAGACCTGGCGGACTACCTCGGCGAAGTCCAAGCCCTCGATGCCGCCATGGGCGTGCTGCTGGCTGAGCTCGAAAAGGCCGGTGAACTCTCCCGGACGCTGATCGCCGTGAGCGGCGACCACGGCGCCCCCGGCTTCCCGCACGGCAAATGCAACCTCTACGGCTTCGGCACCGGCGTCACGCTCATCCTCTCCGGCCCAGGCATCAAGGGCGGACGCGTGGTGGACGACATGGTCAGCCTGCCCGACCTGGCGCCGACCTTCCTCGAAGCCGGCGGCGTGAAGCCGCCTGCGGTGATGACCGGCCGTTCGCTCTGGAACGTGCTCCGTTCCGAAGTTCAAGGGCGCGTCGATCCTGCGCGCACGTGGGTCGTCGCCGGCCGCGAACGTCATGTCGAGATCGCCCGTCCGGATTACACGCCCTACCCGCAGCGCGTGCTGCGCACCCTCGACCACGCCCTCATCGTCAATTTCAAGCCTGAGCGCTGGCCTCTCGGCGACCCCTACCGACTGGACGGAAAAGACGAGCCGACCTTCGACGAGCTCGCCCGGACGACCTTCGTGACCTTGCCCGACGATGATGCGGGCCCGACCAAGGCTTGGTTCGTCGGCGCGCGCAAATCCCCGGAATGGTCGGCGATGTTCGAAAAGTTCTACGGCCGCCGACCGATGTTCGAGCTCTACGATCTCCGCAAAGACCCGGACGAGATGAACAACGTCGCCGAGGATCCCGCCTATGCGGCCATCCGCAAGGAGATGACCGAACGGCTCTTCACGATTCTCCGTGAGACCGGCGACCCGCGCATGACCGACGACGGCAAGTATTTCGAGACCCCACCCCTCGCCGGCCCTCTGCCTAAACAAGAACAGACACGGCTCCCCGGCGGCCAGCCGATCAAAAAGGGTAAGAAGAAGTAGGCGTGTGAGAGTATAGAGTCTGGAGTATCGAGTATCGGGGTTAATAGGCAGGGACAGCACCACGTGCTGTTCTCAGCCTTGGAAAGACCACCCCAAAGGGGCCTGATTCATGGCACCCCTCAAATCCTAATGGGGCGCATAATCACGCACTCTTACATATAACTGGCATTTAGAAAGTTGGCGGGCTTAGGCGGCGAGGTCAGCATATCCCCATGACAAAGGTAGCGAACTTCTGGCGAAGGCACCGTCTCGGGATGTTCTACGGCGCCATGTGGGCCTTCGCCCCGATGCTCATCCTGGAGAGGATTCCGCTAGGCAATTACTACGACGGCCCCGACGACTTCAAACAGCTGCCGTTCGATTGGCTTGCTTGCTTGGTCATGCTGGCCGCCAGCCTGCCGACCGGCGTCCTCGTGACCTGGCTTTTCCGCCGTTGGCTCAAAGACATCAGAGCATCGCGGCTCTGGCTCTGGAGTCCGCTGGCCCTGCTGATCGGCACCACGGTCTACGGCTTGCTCTACTCTCAGTTTGGCTGGTTCTTCCTCAAGAGGACCTCAACGTGGGGCGAAATGACCCTAGGCAACCTCATCGTCCATCCGGCGATGTCGTTCTTCTCGCTCTTCGCCATCGTGCTAATCCCCTTGGCCGGTCTGAACACCTGGCACCTATGGCGCAGGGTCAACGATAGTCCGTGCGACTGATGCCGCCTCCGGCGGACGACCTCACTTCCTTCCCAGCTCTTCGCCGCGCTTCTTGGCGGCGATGAGGGCGGAGGCGACGACCTCGCGGAACTTGCCGGCTTCCATGGCGTCGAGACCGGCCTTGGTCGTACCGCCCGGCGAGGTCACCTGGATGCGGAGGTTCACCGGCGTCTCGCCGGTGGCGGCGAGCAGCGCGAGCGATCCGCTGAAGGTCTGGCGGACGAGGAGCTTGGCCTGCTCCGGCGTGAAGCCGAGGGCGACGGCGGCCTCCTCGTAGGCGGCGACGTATTCAAAGAAGAAACCCGGACCGCTGCCGGAGACGGCGGTGACGGCGTCGAACATGGACTCAGGGAGTTCGATCACCGGACCGAGACCGGAGAGGATCGCGTCGACGATCTGGGCGTCAGCCGAGGCCAGGGGCGTGGCCGAGCAACGGGCGCTGATGCCCTGGCCGACCGCGCCGGGTGTATTGGGCATGGCGCGGGCGATGTTACGGGCGGAGGCGAAGAAAGCGCCGACGGTGGCGAGGCGGGTCCCGGCGAGGATGGAAAGCACGAGCTTACCCTGCGCCAGCGAGGCGTAGGACTTATCGAGGTCGGCGAACTGCTGCGGCTTGCAAGCGAGCACGACCGCATCGGCGCCGGAGAGGAGTTCAGCGGGCGTGGAGGCCACGCGGACACCGGTGGCCTTGGAAAGGTCGGCGGCGGTCGAATCATTGCCGCCGATGACGGTGATGTCGGCCGGCGCGCAGGCGCCCGAGCGGAGAAGCCCCTGCACCATGGCTCCTGCCATGCGTCCGGAACCGATGAAAGCGAGTTTGGGCATGTTCAGAGGGCGCGCACGGCGGCGTCGAGGACTTCGCAGGCCTTGTCGATGTCCGCTCCTTCGTGGGCGGTCGAGATGAAGGCGGTCTCGTAAGGCGAAGGCGCGAGATACACGCCCTTGTCGAGCGCGGTGCGGAAGACCTTGCGATACAGGTCGCCGTCGGAGGCGATGGCCTGGTCGTAGTTACGGACCTTCTCGGCGTTGAAGTAGAGCGAGAACATCGAGCCGACCTGCGGGACCTGCAGCGGGATGCCCTTGGCCTGCGCGGCGGCGAGCAGCGTATCGCGGACGCGACGGCCGAGCACATCGAGACGCGCATAGGGATTCTGGGCCTTTAGCTTGCGGACCGCGGCGAGGCCGGCGGCCATGGCGAGCGGGTTGCCCGAGAGCGTGCCGGCCTGGTAGACCGGGCCGAGCGGCGCGAGTTTGTCCATGATCTCGATCTTGCCGCCAAAGGCGCCGACCGGAAGGCCGCCGCCGATGATCTTGCCCATGCAGACGAGGTCGGGGACGACGTCGTGCAGGCCCTGCGTGCCCGCGAGGGAGAGACGGAAGCCCGTCATCACTTCATCGAAGATGAGCACCGTGCCGTGCTTGGTGCAGAGCTCGCGGAGGCCGGCGAGGAAGCCCGCGTCCGGGAGGATGAGGCCGACGTTCGCCGGGAAAGGCTCGACGATGAGGCCGGCGATCTGGCCGGCATTGGCGTCGAAGAGCGCGGAGAGCGCCGGGAGGTTGTTATATTCGGCGACGAGCGTGTCGGCCGCGGTGCCGGGGGTGACGCCGGCGGAGTCGGGGTTGCCCTGCGTGAGCGCGCCAGAACCGGCCTTCACGAGGAGCGAGTCGACGTGGCCGTGGTAGCAGCCGGAGAACTTGATGATCTTGTTGCGACCCGTGTAGCCGCGGGCGAGGCGGATGGCGGACATCGTGGCCTCGGTGCCGCTGTTGGTCATGCGGACCTTCTTCACCGCCGGGACGCAGGCAAGGATCAGTTCGGCCATCTCGACCTCGAGCGGGTTCGGAGTGCCGAAGCTCGTGCCGCGGTCGAGGGCCTCGCGGACCGCCGCGCGGATGTCCGGATCGTTGTGGCCGTGGATGGCCGGGCCCCAGGTCAGGACGAAGTCCACGAGCTCCTGGCCGTCGGCCGTCGTCAGACGGGCGCCGTTGGCCGACTTCGTGAAGAAGGGGGTGCCGCCGACCGAGCGGAAAGCGCGGACCGGGGAATTGACGCCGCCCGGGATCATCGAGAGGGCGCGTTGGAAAAGCTGCTCCGAGGTGTTCACGCCTTCAGACCTACGCAGTCACCCGAGAGGGGCAAGACGACATGCACAAAAAGGGCCGGAGTCGCGTGACTCCGGCCCTTTGCTGAGCGGCCTGGCCCTATCCCTGGCCCAAGCCCTGCGCGACCACGTCGCGCTTACTTCTTGCCGTCGTCGACGACTTCGAAGTCACCGTCGACCACCGTGCCGTCCTTGGCCTTCTTCTTGCCTTCGGGGGCGGGACCGGCGTCGGCCTGCGGCTGTTCGCCGGCGGACTGAGGCACGGACTGGGCGGCGGCCATGAGCGCGGTCTGGAGGGCCGTGGCGGCCTTCTCGAAGTCCTCGGCGGTGGCGGCGGCCTTCTTGAGGGCTTCCTGGGCTTCCTTGAGCGCGGCTTCGGCTGCGGTCTTGGCTTCGGCGGGCATCTTCTCGCCGTTGTCGGCGAGGAACTTCTCGGCGGTGAAGACGCCGGCGTCGAGGCGGTTGCGGGCTTCGGCGAGCTCGCGGACCTTCTTGTCCTCTTCGGCGTGGAGTTCGGCTTCCTTGCGGAGCTTCTCGACTTCTTCCTTGGAGAGACCCGAGGAGCCCGTGATGGAGATCTTCTGCTCCTTGCCCGAGCCCTTGTCGACGGCCGAGACGTGCAGGATGCCGTTGGCATCGATGTCGAAGGTCACTTCGATCTGCGGTTCGCCGCGGCGCGCCGGCTTGATGCCGTCGAGCTTGAACGTGCCGAGCTGCTTGTTGTCCTTCGCCATCGGGCGTTCGCCCTGGACGATGACGATGTCGACGGCCGGCTGGTTGTCGGCGGCGGTGGAGAAGACCTGCGACTTCTTGGTCGGGATGGTGGTGTTGCGCTCGATCATCGGCGTGGCGACGCTGCCCATGGTCTCGATGGAGAGGGTGAGCGGGGTCACGTCGAGGAGGAGGACGTCCTTCACGTCGCCCTTGAGCACGCCGGCCTGGATGGCGGCGCCGATGGCGACGACTTCGTCCGGATTGACGCCCTTATGGGGCTCCTTGCCGGCGAGGCTGCGGGCGATCTCGATGATCTTGGGCATGCGGGTCATGCCGCCGACGAGGACGAGCTCGTCGACCTGGGCCATCTTGAGGTCGGCGTCCTTGAGGCAGGACTCGAAGGGCTTGCGGGTGCGCTCGGAGAGGTCGTCGCAGACCTTTTCCATCTGGGCGCGGGTGAGCGTGACGTTCAGGTGCTTCGGGCCGGAGGCGTCGGCGGTGATGAACGGCAGGTTGATGTCCACGGAGTTCGAGGACGAGAGGGCGATCTTGGCCTTCTCGGCTTCTTCCTTGAGGCGCTGGCGGGCCATGGCGTCCTTGGAGAGGTCGATGCCGGACTCCGTCTTGAAGCCGTCGATGAGCCACTGGATGATGCGCTCGTCCCAGTTGTCGCCGCCGAGCTCGGTGTCGCCGTTGGTCGCCTTCACTTCGAAGACGCCGCCGCCGATCTCGAGGACCGAGACGTCAAAGGTGCCGCCACCGAGGTCATAGACGGCGATCTTTTCGTCGCCCTTCTTGTCGAGTCCGTAGGCGAGGGAGGCCGCGGTGGGCTCGTTGACGATGCGGAGCACCTCGAGGCCCGCGATCGTGCCGGCGTCCTTGGTGGCTTGGCGCTGCGAGTCGTTGAAGTAAGCGGGGACGGTGATCACGGCCTGCGTGACCTTCTCGCCGAGGTAGGCTTCGGCGTCGGCCTTGAGCTTGGCGAGGACCTTGGCGGAGATTTCTTCCGGCGCGAACACGCGGGGCTTGCCGTCGACTTCGCATTCGATGGCGGCGTCGCCGTTCTTACCCTCGACGACCTTGTAAGGGAGCTTGGCGGCGATGGCCTTCACTTCCGCGTACTTGCGGCCGATGAGGCGCTTGGCGGAGAAGATCGTGTTCTTCGGGTTGGTGACGGCCTGGCGCTTGGCGGCCTGACCGACGAGGATGTCGCCGTTCTTGGTGAACGCGACGATGGAGGGCGTGGTGCGCGCGCCTTCCGAATTGGAGATGACGACGGACTCCCCTGCTTCCAGGACGGCCATGCAGGAGTTGGTGGTGCCGAGGTCGATGCCGATGATTTTACTCATGTGTTGTTTTGGTAGATGGGTTATGCCCCTTGTTGGCAGGGCGTGTGCCAAGGGAAAAACCCGCTTTTACTGGGCTTTTTAAGGGTGAGGGCGTTCACTGTCTCGGGCGCAGGCGGGGCGAAATGACAAAGTGTCTCACCCGTAGCCGTCCCAATGGCTTCGCCGTTGCCCTGCCCTGCCCCTTCACCTATCTAGACCCTCCGATGTCGGCCCCCCTCGACCAGTCCGTCCGCCTCCGCCGCCTCCGGGCCACGGCCGGTATCCGCGCCATGCTCGGCGAGACGGTCGTCGAACCCCGCCACCTGATCCAGCCGCTCTTCGTGACCGAGGGCGCCGTCGCCGAGCCCGTCGGATCCCTGCCCGGCGTCAGCCGCATCCCGCTCGCCCAGCTCGGCGCCAAGTGCGCCGAACTCCTCGCCCTCGGCATCCATGGCGTCGCGCTCTTCCCCAAGGTCGACCCGGCCCGCAAGACCGCCGAAGGCGCCGAAGCCCTCAACCCGTCGAACCTCGCCTACCGCGCCATCCGCGAAGTGAAGGCGAAGTCGCCCGGCACGGTGATCTTCGCCGACATCGCCCTCGACCCTTACACCACGCACGGCCACGACGGCATCCTCAACGCCGCCGGCACCGACGTGGACAACGACCGCACCGTCGAAGCGCTCGTGAAGATGTCGCTCTTCACCGCCCAGGCCGGCGCAGATTTCGTCGCGCCTTCCGACATGATGGACGGACGCGTGCAGGCCATCCGCAAGGGCCTCGATGCCGCCGGCCACACCGGCACGGGCATCCTCGCCTACTCCGCCAAGTTCGCCTCCGCGTTCTACGGCCCGTTCCGCGACGCCGTCGGCAGCGCCCGTAAGGCCGGCGAAGCCCCCATCTCGAA
>JBEDDU010000040.1:0-5903 GCA_041176065.1 Verrucomicrobiota bacterium
AAGAGGGCGTAGGTGTCGAGCACCGTGAACTGAGGGTCATCCTTCACCGCGGCGTCGAAGAGCGCGTTGACGGCCTGGATGGTCTCCTTGGGGCGCTTCTTGGCGGCCGCGCTCGGAAAGATGCGGCAAACGATGACCGGCATCTTCGGGTCATGGGCCTTCAGCGCGGCGACGATCTTCGCGAAGTTACGCCCGATGGCGTCGGCGGGGATGCCGACCTCGATGTCGTTCGTCCCCATGAGCATGACGACCGACCTGGGGCGGAGCGAGAGCACGTCTTCCTTGAGCCGGAGGAGCATCCCGCGGGTGGTGTCGCCGCCGATGCCACGGTTGGCGAGCTTCATGCCGGGGAAGGCCTGCTTGAAGTCCGTGCCCCAGCCCTGGGTGATCGAGTCGCCGAAGAACACCGTCGCGCCTTGGTCCTTGGCGACGTCGCCCGCCCACTGCGGACGGATGGTGTTCCAGCGCTTCACGTAGCCGTCATAGCGTCGCAGCGCGCCTTCCCCGGGGAGGCCGGCTTCGGCTTCGGTCGCCGGGAGGGCGTAGTGGCTCGGATCGGCGGCCCAGGCGGAGAGGGTGAGGGCGAAGAAGGAGAGCAGGCGCATGGGAAGGGGGGTTATTTGGTCTTCTTGCCCGCCTTGGTTTTCGGCGAGGCAGGTTTGGGGAAGCGGACGACCGCGACGTCGTTCTTCTGGGGTTCGCCCGGCGTGCTGCGTCCGTCGACGATGAGTTTCTCGAGCAGGGATTTCATCTCGGCCACTTTCTCCGGCATCGCGGCCGCGAGGTTCTTCGTCTCGCCGACGTCGTTCGCGAGGTCGTAGAGCTGCGCCGGTTGCGTCGCGATATACTTCCACTTGCCCAGGCGCAGGCCGGGGGTTCCAGCCGCCGCGCAGCTGACGGCATGCGGACGGGTCGCCGCTTGTGCGCCTTTCAGCAACGGGAGGAAACTGAAGCTGTCTTCGGCGGCGTCATCCGGCAGCTTCGTCCCGAGGACGTCGGCGAACGTGGCGATCACGTCGGTCTGGTGGACGAGCCGGTCGCAGTCCGTGCCGGCCTTGACCTGTCCCGGCCAACGGGCGATGAACGCCACCCGGTGGCCGCCCTCGTGGACGGAGGACTTGTAGTCGCGCAAGGGTCCGCTGGGGAAGTGGCCTTGCTTCTCCAGGTCCTTGACGCCGACGTAGGAGGCGAAGCCGTTGTCGCTCGTGAAGAGGACCAGCGTGTCGTTGGCGGCGCCCGAAGCCTCGAGGGCGGCGAGGACCTTGCCGACCGCCGCGTCGGTCTCCATGATCAGGTCGGCCGCGGCGTTGTTCAGTCCGCTCTTACCCTTCCACTCCGCGTTGACGGCCAGGGGCGTATGCGGGGTCGTGAGCGGCAGGTAGAGCATCCAGGGTTCAGGCTTGGCGGCCGAATCCGCGATGAAGGCGCAGGCGCGTTCGGTCAGCGTCGGCAGGATCTTCTCCAGACTCCACTCCGGCAGCGCCGGTCCGGGCAGGCTGGCGAGGTGGTCCCGGAAGAGCTCCTTGGGCAGCGGCTCGCTGGGCACCCCGATCGTCCGGTCGTTCTCGATGAAGCAGTAGGGCGGCCAGTTGGGCACGTCGGTCCCGAAGTAGGTGTCGAATCCGCGGGTCGTCGGTCCGCCTTTGATCGGTTGCGTGAAGACTTTGGTCCAGGCGGCCCGGGCGGCTTCGGGAGGCGTCTTGGCCTGTGACTCGCGGAAGTTCCGGAAAAGCGGGCGGTCCGCTTCGGCGATCGGCCATTCCCATCCCAGGTGCCACTTGCCGATCGCCGCGGTGCGATAGCCGTGGCGCTTGGCGAGGCCGGCCACCGTCAGCCGGTCCGGGGAGATCAGAGGCTCGCCGAAGACGCCGACGATGCCTGTCTGGAGGCGGGTGCGCCAGTGATAGCGGCCCGTCAGCAGCGCGTAGCGCGACGGCGAGCACACGCCGGAGGACGAATGTCCGTCGGTGAACCGCATGCCCTCGGCGGCGAGCTTGTCGAGGTGCGGGGTCGGTATCCGGCCGCGCGTCGGGTTGTAGGCCTGGACGTCGCCATAGCCTAGGTCGTCGGCCAGGATGATGAGGAGGTTGGGCTTCTTCGCGTCGGCCGCGAAGACGGCGAGCGGCAGGAGCAGGAGGAGCAGGGCGCGGCTCATTTGATTTCCTGATAGTCGGAGGTGAGGGTGAGCGCGCCGGCGTAGGCGTTGACATACCAGGCCGTCGTGCCCGGAGGCAGCGGCGCGGAGGCCGTGGTGCCGCCGCCTCCGCTGGCGGCCGCGGCCGGGGTCTCGACCCACTTGCGCGCGCCCGTGAAGCCTCGGTCGGTCGTCGAGACGAGCACGGCGCGGTCGATCGGTTTCGTGGAGTGGAAGACCGCGATCGCGTATCCGTCCTTCGTCGTGGCCGAGGGGGAGTTGCCCCAAGGCCTGCCGGTCTCGACGATGCTCTTCGCGAAGGCGTAGCTGTCGGGCGGATTCCAGCCGGCGGGGTGGCTGTGCCCCATCTTCGTGATGAGCGAGACCATGCGAGGGCCAGGGGTCTGGCGGTAGTGTTCGGCCTGGCAACCCAGCGGGAAGTGGGCGTCCTGCGGCCAGGAGAGCCAGAGCACCGGCATCTTCACCCGCTCGGCGTAGTTCATGCCGTCCCAGGTCTTGATGTAGCCTTCGTTGTCGTGGAGCGCCCGGCCCCAATGGTTCTCGGCGTCGAAGAGATGTCCGCAGCCGTAGGTCGCGATGCCGAAGGCGAAGCGCTCGTCGAGGCCGATGACCGTGCTCGTGATGACGCCGCCCCAGGAGATGCCCATCACGCCGATCTTCGAGGCGTCGACCTCCGGCAGTGAGCGCAGCAGCGAGTGCGCCAGCATGGTGTCGGCCAAGGCGTGATACATCCACTGTTCCTTCAGCGGGAGCTTCGTATCGGCGAACGTGCCGTCGCGCGCCGGACCCGAGAACGCATGACGGGCCCAGGTGGGACGGCCTTTCGCCTTGTTCTCGTTCACGTCGGTCTGGCCTTCGACCGCGATGCTGATGGCCGCGAAGCCTTGGTCGTTCCATTTCTGGACCCACTCCTTGAAGGCCGTGCCGCCGCCCCCATGGACGACCACGATGCCCGGGACCTTGCCGGTGCGCCGGGCGGGCAGGCCGATCCACGCGAAGACGCGCGTCGGCTTACCTTGCCAGGGCAGGGCGTCATAGAAGATGGCGCGGACGGTTCCGTCTGGCTTGAAGCCCTCGGCCTCGTGGACCTTGGGGGCTTGGGCGCACACGTCGACGAGCCCGAGCACGACCTTACGGTCCGCGGCCGGATCGGCGGCCAGGGTGAGGGCGAGGAAGGCGAGGAGCAGGTTTCGCATGGAATCAGCGGGCGACGCGGACCAGACGGAATCCGGCGGAAGCCCCGAAGACCAGCAGGTCGACGGACGTCTTGGCTTGGCCGATGCTGGGA
This sequence comes from Verrucomicrobiota bacterium, assembly GCA_041176065.1. Taxonomy (GTDB): domain Bacteria; phylum Verrucomicrobiota; class Verrucomicrobiia; order Opitutales; family UBA953; genus UBA953. Next base: position 3,444 of record JBEDDU010000040.1, read on the forward strand.
TGTCGTCCTTTGAAGGTCTGGTCGTTGACCTGGACGGTGACCTCGTCGCCCTTGAACGTCAGCCGGACGGGATACCACTGGCCGGCGGCCAGCTTCAGGTTCCTCTTGGCGAGGTCTTCGGTCGCGGTGGCCGGTTCGCCCTTGGAAGGATTCTTCGTGAGGATCGCGGCCGCTCGGGAGACGACGAGACGGAAGCCGGCGTCGCCCGCGCCGAAACGCAGCGAGACGCGGTTCGCACCCTGCAGGTTGACTTCACAGTCGAAGATGCCGTCGCCCAGCGCCAAGGGCGAACGTAAGGACGCCGGCTTCTCCTGGCCGCCCTTGGGCTGCGCGAAGAGTCCGCCCTCGCGGGCGGTCCACTCTCCCGCCGAAGCCAGCGGAGAGAGGGCTTCGGCCTTGCCGGTCAGGTCAGGCAGGGTGGCGACGCCGGGGCGGAGGGGCTTCACGTCGGCGGCGGGCAGCTCGCGGCTGAAGCCGCCGTCGCGATACCGACGCAGGAGGTCCTTGAGTTCGGCCACGACGTCCGGGTGCTCGGCGGAGACGTCCTTGGTCTCGGCCGGGTCGGCGACGAGGTCGTAGAGCTGCGAGCGATGCTGCGTCCTGCGGGCTTTGCGCGCGCCGTCCGCGATTTCGTCCACCGGAGCCCCTTCGATCCATTTCCATCGCCCCTTGCGGAGCGCGAAGACGCCGTCCGCGCTATGGACGATCATGTCCTCGCGCCCTTTGGCTTCAGCGGCGCCGGGGATGAGCGCGGGGAGGAAACTGCGGCTGTCTTCGGCTCCGGCCTCCTTGGCGGGCAGCGGCGCGCCCACGATCTCCGCCGTGGTCGCCAGGATGTCGACGACGCTGACCATCTGAGGAGCCGTGGAGCCGGCCGGCACCTTGCCGGGCCAACGGGCGATGAAGGGGACCTTGAAGCCGCCCTCCCAGACGTCGTGCTTGCCGCCGCGGACGGCGCCGTTGACCTTGAGGCCGGCCTTGAAGGCGGCCGTCTGCAGCAGGCGTTCGTTCTCGGGCTTGAAGACGCCGCCATTGTCGGAAGTGAAGAGGACCATGGTGTCCTTGGTCGCCCCCATCTTGTCGAGGGTCGCCAGGATGCGTCCGACGCTCGCGTCGAGTTCGTGGATCCAGTCGCCGTACGCACCGGCCGCGCTGCTTCCGGCCAGCTCCTTGTCGGGGGTCACCGGGTTGTGCACCGCGACCGGCGTGAAGTAGAGGAAGAACGGCCGGTCCTTGGGCTGAGCCTCGAGCCAGGTCGTGGCCTTGTCGGTGATGACCTTCATCACACGTTCGTTCTTCCGGCGGGGCGCATCGAGGTCGAGGATCTTGGCCTTGCCGTTCTCCATGTCCTCCGGGCCGTAAGTGGCCTTGAAGTCGTCGCTGTCGGCGGCGGGCCCGGCGAGCTTCATCCCTGCGGGCATCCCGCCGGCGCGCAGGCCGTAGACGAAGCGGTTCTCGACGAACACGCCGGTGAGGTCGCCATGGTTGGAGGGTACTCCGAAGTGGTAGTCGAAGCCGATGTCCAGCGGCCCCGGCGAGAGCTCGGCCTTATAATCGGTGCGCCACTTCGGGTCTTCGTTCTCCTTGCCGTAGCCGAGGTGCCACTTGCCGACGGCGGCCGTGGCGTAGCCTTTGGCCTTGAGCAGGGAGGCCAGGTTGACGCGACCCGGTTCGATGTGGAGCGGCGAGAAGGTGCCGAGCACCTCGTGGGTCAGCGTGGTCCGCCAGCAGTAACGTCCGGTGAGCAGGGAATAGCGGGTCGGCGAGCAGACGGAGGAGGTCGTGTTGCCGTCGGTGAAGCGTCGACCCTCGGCGGCCAGCCGGTCGATCGCCGGCGTCCGGATGAGCTTCGGGTCGGCGCCGTAGCAGCCGGCGCTGCCGTAGCCGTAGTCGTCGGCGAGGATGACCACGATGTTGGGGCGTTCGGCGGCGACGGCCGTCAGCGCGATGAGCAGGCAGAGCAGGGGGCGCATGTCACTTGGAGGAAAGTTCGCGGAGGATGGCGTCGACGGCGGCCTGTGCGATCAGGTCGTAGGCCGGCGAGGTCCAGTGGAACATGTCGCCGCGGGCGAGTTCGCGCTTCTCGATCAGCAGTCCGTAGAAGTCGACGACCGGCACGCCCATCTCCGCCATGACCTTGGCGGCCAGTCGGTTCTGTTCGACGATGTTCGGGTTGATCTCCTGATTGATCTCGGAAGGGGCGCCCTTGACGGTCACGGGCGTGCTGCTCGCCCAGAGGAGCTTCGCCTTGGGCAGCTTGGTCTTCAGCACCTCGACGTAGCCTTTCATCAGGGGCTCGAAAGTGCCCGGCTTGATGCGGCCAGGCTGCCAGCCGTGCAGGCCCATGTTGAAGACGACGACGTCGTAGGGGCCATTGTCGAGGACTTCGCCGAGCAGCTTGTTGACGTGCGCGGATTGGTTGTAGGGATTCACCCACAGGTCGACGTTGGCCTTGCCGGC
>JBEDDU010000041.1:0-5743 GCA_041176065.1 Verrucomicrobiota bacterium
AGCGGCAGGGGCGGCCGCGGCCTCAGGTGCCGCCGGCGCGGTCCTTATTTTTTTTTGGCCGGGCTCCCGAGGGAGACCAGCTGCGGCGGCGGCGATGTCTTTGATGAGGAGGTCTATCGACCGTGACCTGCTTTGCTCGATGGCTTTGAGCAGCGTCACCTCGAAGTTCGCGCGCGGCGACAAACCTTGGCGGATGCCGTTCTCCCCTTCCTGCAGGCACTCCAGCAGGCGGACGAGCTGTTCGGTGGCCAGAGGCGCACCGAGCTGGGCGGAGGTGCCGCCCGAACGGACGGAATCCAGCGTCGCGACGCGCACGCGGACCTGGAGGTCGGCGAGCACGCGGAGCAGGTCGCGTCCTTCGGCGTGGAAGACGTCGCAGAGCGACAGGACCTTCTTGCCGTCGCCCGTGGCGATGCTTTGGCAGAGGTCGGTGACCTGCTGGGCCGAGGCGAGACCGTAGATGGAGAGCACGTCGGCTTCCGTGATCTGCTTGCCCGAGAAAGAGATGACCTGGTCCAGGATGGACTGGGAGTCGCGCATCCCGCCGGCGGCCAGGCGGGCGATGGCCGTGAGGGCGTGCTGGTCGGCGGTGACGCCGTCGGCCTTGACGATGCGGGCGAGCTGGGCGGCGATGACCTCCTCGGAGATCGGATGGAACTCGAGGCGCTGGCAGCGGGAGGTGATGGTCGGGAGGACCTTGTCGGCCTCGGTCGTGGCCAGGATGAACTTCACCCAAGGCGGCGGCTCCTCGAGCGTCTTGAGGAGCGCGTTGAAGGCGTCCTTCGTGAGCTGGTGGACTTCGTCGATGATGAAGACCTTGAACGGGCAGCTCGTCGGGGAGAACTGGCACTCGTCGCGGATCTTCTTCGCGTCTTCGATGGAGCGGTTGGAAGCGGCGTCGATCTCGACGACGTCGAGACAGCTGCCCTGCTCGATCGCGAGGCAGACCGGGTCGTCGAGGGAGAAGTCAGGCTTGGGGCCGCCGGCGCAGTTCAGGGCCTTCGCCAGGATGCGGGCGGTGGTCGTCTTGCCGGTGCCACGGGGACCGACGAAGAGATACGCATGGGCCATGCGCTTCGTCTCGAGGGCGTTGCGCAGCGTCTTGACGATATGCTCCTGCCCGACGAGCTCGTCGAAGCGGCGGGGACGCCAGCGGCGCGCGATGACCTGGAAGCCGGGTGCAGACACTGGCGTCTAGGTAAGGTCGGGCCGAAGGGGTGTCAACGGGGCAAACCCCGGCTTATTCCCATTCGATGGTCGCCGGCGGCTTCGACGAGACGTCGTAGACCACGCGGTTGATGCCCTTCACCTCGTTGATGATGCGGGTCGAGGCGCGCTGCAGCACGTCGTACGGCAGGCGGGCCCAGTCGGCGGTCATCGCGTCGGAGGAAGTCACCGCGCGCAGGGCGCAGACGTTGTCGTACGTGCGGCCGTCGCCCATGACGCCGACGCTGCGGACCGGAAGGAAGACCGCGAAGGCCTGCCAGACCTTGGCGTACTGGCCGGAGGTGCGGAGCTCGCTGATGAAGATGTCGTCGGCCTTGCGGAGCACCTCGAGGCGTTCCTTGGTGATGTCGCCGCAGACGCGGACGGCCAGGCCGGGGCCCGGGAACGGATGGCGCCAGACCATGTCGTGCGGGAGGCCGAGGGCTTCGCCGAGGGCGCGGACCTCGTCCTTGAAGAGTTCGCGCAGAGGCTCGAGCAGCTGGAGCTTCATGTGCTTCGGCAGGCCGCCCACGTTGTGGTGGCTCTTGATGGTGGCGGCCGGGCCGCCGTTGGGCGAAAGGGATTCGATGACGTCGGGGTAGAGCGTCCCCTGGGCGAGGAACTCGACCTTGCCCTTCTTCCTGCGCTGCACCTCGGCGATGGAGCGTTCGAAGACCTTGATGAACTCGTGGCCAATGATCTTGCGCTTGCGCTCGGGGTCGGTGACGCCCTTGAGCTTGCGGAGGAAGATCTCGGAAGCGTCGACGACGCGGAGGTCGACCTTGAACTTGCCGCGGAACATCTTCTCGACCTGGGCGCGCTCGTTGAGGCGGAGCAGGCCGTTGTCGACGAACACGCAGGTCAGCTGCCTGCCGATGGCGCGCTGGATGAGGGCCGCGGCGACGGAGGAGTCGACGCCGCCGGAGAGGCCGAGGATGACCTGGGACTTGCCGACCTTCTCGCGGATCTCGCGGACGGCCGTCTCGACGTAGTCGTCCATCTTCCAGGTCGGCTTGCAGCGGCAGATGCGGAAGAGGAAGTTGCGGAGGATGTCGATGCCGCGCTCGGAGTGGGCGACCTCGGGGTGGAACTGGATGCCGTAGAAGCGGCGCTTGGCGTCCTCGATGACGGCGCACTCGGAGTTCTCGGTCGAGGCGACGGCCTTGAAGCCGCGGGGAAGGCGGGTGATCTTGTCGCCGTGGGAGTTCCAGACGCGGAGCGGGGACTTCAGTCCCTGCAGGAGCTGGGAGCCCTTGCGGAAGGAAAGGACGCCGTGGCCGTATTCGCGGTGCGAGCTGCTGGCGACGTTGCCGCCGAGCATCTGGCCCATGAGCTGGACGCCGTAGCAGATGCCGAGGACCGGGAGGCCCATCTCGAACACGCCGGGATGCGGGTGCGGCGAGCCCTTCGCCTTCACGCTGTCAGGACCGCCGGAGAGGATGACGCCCACGACGCCGTCGGCGCGCAGGGTCTCGGGCGAGACGCCGAAGGGATAGATGCGGGAGTGGACGTTGCACTCACGGACGCGGCGCGCGATGACCTTGGTCAGCTGCGAGCCGAAATCGAGAATAGCGATGGACTGGGTGGCCATGGGAGGAAGATGGGCGGATTTAGAACTTGAGGCGAACATTGTTCCATCCGCAACGGGGGCAGACGGCTTCCTCGCGGCGGCGGGGCCGGACGTAGGTCAGGCTGCAGCGGACGCAGGAAAAGGCGGAATTGATGCGACGGTGGTCCGAAAGGAGCACGTCGCGACGGTCATACCATGCCTGGAGCCCGAACAGGATGACCGCGGCCAGACCGGCCAGGAAGGCCAGGAAGGCGCCGAGGTCGACGGGGATCTGCATGGGCGGGAGGTTCGGAAAAGGCGAGACGCGCCAGCCGGTGGGCGGACGCGTCTCGGGTTCAAGCCTGGGCGGTCAGCTCAGGCCTGCGCAGGAGCGGCGGCCGCTTCCTTCTTGGCCTTGGGCTTGCGCTCCTTCTTGGCCTTCGGGCTCATGGCCGGGGCCTTGTCATCCTTGGCGACCAGCTCGATGAGCGCGGTCTCCGCGGCGTCGCCCTTGCGGGCGCCGAGCTTGTAGATGCGGGTGTAGCCGCCGTTGCGGCCGAGGAACTGCTGCACGCGCTCCTTGAACAGGAGCTGGGCGGCGTCTTCGTTGCGCAGCTTGGCGAGGGCCAGGCGGTAGTAGTGGAGCTTCACGGCCTTGTCGGCGGACTGCTCGGCCTTCTTGGCGAAGGTGATCAGGTGCTCGGCGAAGGGACGCAGGGCCTTGGCGCGGGAGAGCGTCGTGGTGATGCGGGCGTTGGTGAACAACGCGGCCGCGAGGTTGGCGACGAGCGAGCGACGGTGGGCCGTCTTGACGCCGAGGACGTGATTGTGGGTGCGGTGACGCATGAGTGTGGGTTCCGGTCGGGATTAGGCGTTCACGCCTTTGTCGAGGAGGCCTTCGTTGATCTTCTGGCCGAGGGACAGGCCGAGCTGTTCGAGCTTGGCCTTGATCTCGTTGAGGGACTTCTTGCCGAAGTTGCGGTACTTGAGCATCTCCTGCTCGGTCTTCATCGCCAGCTCGCCGACGGTGTTGATGTTGGCGTTGTTGAGGCAGTTGGCGGCGCGGACGGAGAGCTCGATCTCGTTGACCGACATGTTGAGCAGCTTGCGGAGACGGTTGGTCTCTTCGCTGATCTCCTTGTGGCCGGTCTCGAACTCGACGGAGTCGGCGGAGACGGTGTCGAACACCTCGAGGTGGTGACGCAGGATCGCGGAGGCTTCCTTGAGGGCTTCGTCCGGGGTGATGCGGCCGTCGGTGGAGACTTCGAGCACGAGCTTGTCGTAGTCGGTCTTGTCGCCGGAGCGGGTGGACTCGACGGAATACTTCACGAGGGTGACCGGCGAGAAGAGCGAGTCGACGGGGATGGAACCGATGGCCTGCTCGGCCTTCTTGTTCTCCTCGGCGGAGGCCCAGCTGCGGCCCACGGTGACCTCAAGGTCGGCGTAGAAGCGGCGCTTGCGGTCGAGCGTGCAGATGACCTGGTCGGGGTTGACGAGGGTGACGGTGGCGCCCTTGGTCTCGAACTTGATGTCCGAAGCCTTCACGGGGCCGGTCTTGTTGACGTCGATGGTGCCCTTGAAGGCCTCGCGCTTGTTGGCCTCGGTGCGGATGCGGACCTTCTTCAGGTTGAGGACGATCTCGGTGACGTCTTCGACGACGCCTTCGATCGGCTGGAACTCGTGCTGCACGCCCTCGATCGTCACGGAGGAGATCGCGGCTCCTTCGATGGAGCTGAGGAGGATGCGGCGGAGGGAGTTGCCGATGGTGTGTCCGAAACCGGTCTCGAAGGGCTCGGCGAAATACTTCGCGTAGGTGGGCGTGGCGGAAGACTCCTCCTTCTTGAGGGTCTTCGGGCGTTGGAACTGTCCGAGGCGCTTGGTCATGTCTGTGGTTCCGTTGGGGGTGGTGGCGTGGCGGGGATCAGCGGCTGTAGAATTCGACGATGATCTGGACGTTGACGTCGGAAGGCAGTTCTTCCTTGGCGGGCTCGCGGACGATCTGTCCGTTGAGCTGCTCAGGAAGGGCGACGAGCCAGGCCGGCGCGGAACGACCCTGGCCTTCTTCGACGGCGCGGGTGGCGAGCTGCTTGGAGGAGGTGCGGTCGCGGACTTCGATCTTCTCGCCGGGCGAGGTGGCGTAGCTGGCGACGTCGACCTTGCGGCCGTCGACGCGGATGTGGCCGTGGGCCACGAGCTGGCGGGCGGCGGCGCGGGAGTTGGCGAAACCGAGGCGGAAGACCACGTTGTCGAGACGGGTCTCGAGGATGCGGAGGAAATTGTCGCCGGCGACGCCGCCCATGCGCTTGGCGCGGTCGAAGGAGAGGCGGAACTGCTTCTCGGTCAGGCCGTACATCATGCGCAGCTTCTGCTTCTCGTTGAGGCCGACGCCGTATTCGGAGACCTTGCGGCGGGTCGTCTTGCCGTGGATGCCCGGAGGATACGGACGACGCTCCTCACCCTTGGAGGTGGGGAAGATGTTCTGACCGAAGCGACGGTTGAGCTTCGTGGTAGGACCGGTGTAACGAGACATGATGTGTTAGGATTTGGTAGAGGTGGCGGAGGGAAGGACCCGCCCGGTTTGCCATAGCCGGACGGTGATGCGGAAAGCAGGGACGATCAGACGCGACGGCGCTTGGGCGGGCGGCAGCCGTTGTGCGGGATCGGGGTCGTGTCGAGGATCGAGGTGACGTTCAGGCCGAGCACCTGGAGGGCGCGGATGGCGCTGTCGCGGCCCATGCCCGGACCCTTGACGCGGACGGAGACGTCCTTGAGGCCGTGGGCCATGGCGAGCTTGGCGGCTTCGGAGCAGACGACCTGGGCGGCGTAAGCGGTGGACTTGCGGGAGCCGCGGAACTGGTGGCGGCCGGCGCTGCCCCACGAGATCACGTTGCCGTTGGCGTCGGTGATCGTGACCTTGGTGTTGTTGAAGGTCGCGAGGATATGGCAGATGCCGGTGGTGATGTTCTTCGAGCCCTTGGCGCGGCGAAC
>JBEDDU010000042.1:0-4709 GCA_041176065.1 Verrucomicrobiota bacterium
AAGCTGTTCGCCGGCCGCCGCGCGGAACGTGTCGCACGCGCCGAGCAGGCAGGACTTGCCCTCCTGGCGCCAGCGCCAGGCGAGCTTGGCCGCGGTCGTCGTCTTGCCGGCGCCGTTGACGCCGAGGAGCATGATGATGTGCGGCTTCGAGAGGGAGGTCGCCGGCGCGGCCTCGCCGCCGAGCGCGCGTACGATGCTTTCGGCCGCGGCTTCGGCGGGCGAGGTCTTGCGCAGGGCGGCTTCGGTCTTCCAGGCGGCGCGCGCCGCTTCGACGACCTCTTCGGCGGTGGCCGGGCCGAAGTCGGCCGCGATCAGCCGTTCACGCAGCTCCTCGGCGGAGGCGGCGTCCATCGGACGCGCCAGCAGGTTGGCCACGGCCTCGGCCGTGCGGCTCAGGCCCGCCTTCAGTCGCTCGAAGAAGCCCGCCATGGCTCAGCCGCCCTCGGCCTTGCGCGGGTCGCGCCCCAGTTCTTCCTTATAGCTGTCGAGGATGCCGTTCACGAAACGCTTGGACTCCTCGGTCGAGAACTCCTTGGCGATGTCGACGGCCTCGTTGATGCTCACGACCGGCGGGATGTCCGTCCGGCGCATGAGTTCGAAGACGGCCACGCGCAGGATGGCGAGGTCGACGCGCGCGATGCGGCCGAAGGCCCAGTTCTTGGCGTACTTGCCGATGATCTCGTCGATGAGGGCGAGGTCCCGGATGACGCCCTGGATGAGTTCCTCGGCGAAGGCGTAATACTCGCGGGGCTGCGGGCGCTCGGAGAAGAAGTCGAACAGGCCCGTGACCATGTCAGGGTGGCGTTGGACCTCCCAGGAGCAGAGGAACTGCATGGCCGCGACGCGGCTGTCATGGCGGCGGTTGCGCTTGGCGGGCGGAGCGGAGGGGTCGGCCGCGGCGGGTTCGTCCGGGGCGACGATGGCGATCTCCACGCCGGCGGGCACGTTATGGCGGCGGAAGGCGTCGACGGTCTTCTGGTTGGAGCCGATGATCTCGATGAGTCGGCGGTGGCTGCGGATCTCCTCGCGGAGGGCCGTGCGCGGCTCCTCGACCTGGGACGGGAGCGGGAAGGGGCCCGAGATGCGGGCGCCGGTGCCGGCGACGCTGGCGATGATGTCGGCCGCGGTCTGGTCCGCCATGCGGTAGTCGACGCCTTTGATCCGGATGCGGATCTTGGCGCGCGCGGAGGCGGAAATGGGCGAGTCGTTGTCCATCGTTCAGTTCTGGGCGAAGGGTTCCTGGCCGCCGCGCTTGCGTTCCTCGTCCTCGACCTGGTCGAGGCGTTCGCCGAGCGTGATGCGGTGGCGGGCCATGGCGAGGGCGGCGTGCGCGAACTCCGTGCCGCGGTCCAGCGTGCCTTGGCAGCGGGCGACGGCCTGCTCGCGGTTGTTCGTCACGACAATCCCGTTGATCACCGGGACCTCGGAGCGGATGGCCGCGTCCTGGAGGGCGTGGGCGGTCGAGTGCGCGATGATCTCATGGTGCGGGGTGTCGCCGGCGATGACGACGCCCAGGGCGATGACGCAGTCGTAGTCGCCGGTCATGGCGGACATGTAGGCGGCGTAAGGGATCTCGCCGGAGCCGGGGACGGCGACTTCGACGATGGAACCGGCGGGCACGCCGGCGGCGCGCAGGCCTTTGACGGCGTTCTTCTTCAGGGCCTGGACGAGCTCGGCGTTGTATCCCGCGGACACGATGGCGAAGCGGAGTTCGGCGCCATCGATGGCGTCAGGGGTGGGCTTGTCTAGGCTCATGGCGGAAGAACGGACGGCCGATGGAGTCGCTTCCGCCCACGCCTGCAAGCGGAAAGAGCCGTCCGCCGGTCAGAACGGGACCTGCTCGACGATCTCGAGCCCGTAGCCGCCGAGGCCCACCACCTTGCGCGGGTTGTTCGTGATGAGGCGGATGCGGCGCAGGCCGAGGTGCGAAAGGATCTGGGCGCCGATGCCGTAGTCGCGCGCGTCCATCTGGCCGAGGCGGACGCCGTCCTGGTCGGCCTGCATGCCGCCGAACGGCTGGGCGACGTGGACGACCACGCCGCGGCCGGCCTTGGCGACGGCTTCGAAGCTGGCGGCGAGCGAAGCGCCGGCGCCGAAGGCGCTGCCCCGGAAGAGGTCGCCGAGCATGTTCTCGCGCTGCACGCGGACGAGCGTCGGGGTCTCGTCGGGCTGGCCGAGGGTGAAGACGAGGTGCTGGCGGCCGTCCGGCAGCGAGCGGTAGACGCGGAGCGTGAACTCGCCCCAGGCGGACTTGAAGGGGCTTTCGGCGACGGGCTCGACGAGACGTTCGCGGCGATGGCGGAACTCGATGAGCTGCGCGATGGAGATCATGTGCAGGCCGAACTTCCGCTTGAGTTCGACGAGCTCCGGCAGGCGGGCCATCGAGCCGTCTTCGTTCAGGATCTCGCAGATGACGCCGCTGGGGTGCAGGCCGGCGAGCGACGCGAGGTCGACCGCGGCCTCCGTGTGGCCGGCGCGCTGCAGCACGCCGCCCGGACGGGCGAGGAGCGGGAAGATGTGACCCGGCTGCACGAGCGCCTCCGGCTTGGCCTGCGGGTCGGCGAGGATCGCGATGGTCTTCGCGCGGTCGTAGGCGGAGATGCCGGTGGAGATCCCTTCGGCGGCGTCGACGGAGACCGCGAAGGCGGTGCGCTGCGACTCGCGGTTCTCCGGGACCATCTGGGAGATGCCCAGGCGGCGGAGCTGATGCTCGACGGTCGGGACGCAGATGAGGCCGCGTGCGTGGCGGATCATCATGTTGACCGTCTCAGGCGTCGCCTTCGAAGCCGCCATGACGAGGTCGCCCTCGTTCTCGCGGTTCTCGTCGTCGGTCACGATGACGAGCTTCCCGGCGGCGATGTCCGCCAGGGCTTCCTCGATGGTGTCGAAGGGCTCGTTCATGAAAGAGGGAGGTTCGAACTTGGTCGTAACCTCCCTCGGTGCAAGCGGGGAGATGGCTCCCGCCCGGGTAAAAACGGCCGTCGTCGGCTTATTTCGCGGCTTTGGCCTTCGCCTTGCCTTTGCCCTTGGCGGCCGCCGGGGCGGCGGGCTTGGGGGCGGCGGCCATGGCCTCGGCAACCTTGACGCTGGCTTCCTTCCAGCTGGCCTTCGCTTCGGGCTTGGCGCTCCAGAGCGTGAAGTTGCGGAAGGTGGCGGACTGGCCGGCGCAGGTGAAGCCGGGGTTGACCTTGGGCGTGAGGAAGAGCGGGTCGCGTCCGAAGGCGCTCAGCTTGTCGTCGACCGTGGCGACCATGGTGTCGCCGACCATCTCGAGGACGACGCGGTGCCAGGTGCCGGACTCGAAGGGTTGCGCGGCGGTCAGGAAGACGACGGCCTTGTCGGGACCGTCATGGTCGTGGTCGTCCTTCTGCACGCGCAGCGAGGTCGGGGTGATCGACACGCGCGCCATGTGGTCCTTGGTGGCGTTGATGCTCAGCGAGACGGACTTCGCGCCGTCGAGGCGGAATTCGAAGGCGATGACGAGGTCCTGGAGGTTCTGGGTGACGCGGCTGACGGCACCATGCTTGTCCGCCGGGATCTCCTCGACGCGGATGCCGTCGGCCGTGCGCTCCCACTTGCCCTTGGCGACCTTCCAGTCGGCGGCCTTCGCGTCCTTGGTGAGCGCGTCGCCGACGATCTCCTTGTCCGGCTGGGCGAGGAGGGTGGCGGGGGCGTCGGCCGCGCAGAGCGGTGAGACGAAGGCGAGCAGGGCGAGGAGACGGAGCGACATGGGAGTTTCTTTTATAACCGCGGAAACGGCGGTTGGTTGCGGTTATTCGTAGGTCAGCTGCGCGGAAAGGACGGCGTCCTGGGCGCTCACCATGCGGACCCAGTAGGCGTTGATCCATCCGGGGATGGCATGCTCGACCGGCGAGCCGAGCACGACCGTGAAATCGCGATAGTCCGAGAAGCGTCCGTCGCCCGCGACGTCGAGCTGGACGGTGACCCGCACCGGCTCACGGCCATGGTTGGTCAGGGTGAGGCTCTTCTTGTCGTAGCCGGTCATGAGATACGGATCCGACGGAGCGCCCTTCTGGACGGCGGTATTGAGCCAGGGGCCGCCATGGCCGCGCGGCTTGCCGAGCTTCCAGAGGTCGTCGGCGGCGCCGACCCACACGGCGGCCTTGCCGTCGTCGGAGCGGATGACGTGGCGGTCGTCCTTGGCGGCGTCGGGCGAGACGCCGCTGAGCACGAGCAGGCCGCGGTAGGAGCAGTAGTCGTGGACGGCGGCGTCGCTGGTCGCGATCGGGCGCATGCGGATCGCGCCTTTGGCGTTGAGCGCGGGCAGCTCGTAGAAGGTGCCGTGCGCCTGGAGCATGTCTCGCTCGGTGCAGACTTCACGCGCCTTGCGGAGCGCGCTACGGGCGAGCAGGCCGTCGTGGGCCGGCGAAGCCGAGCGCGGCAGGCGCCAGCGGACGCCGCTTTCTTCGAAGATGACGGAAGCCGCGTCCGCGGTGACGATGCCCTGCGGGATCTCGGTGTTCTTCTGGAAGAAGCCGGCGCCTTTCTGGTCCGCCATCTTCGTCAGCTTGAGGTCGGCGGAGAGTTCGTAGACGTCGCCGATCGTGGTCTTGTCGGCCGTGACGTCCGCGGCGAGCACGGAGAGCGTGCGGAGGTTCGCGCCGCGCGTCAGCAGGAAGGCGCCTTGCGAGGTGGCGTCGCCGGCCTTGCTGAGTCCTTTGAAGAGTCCGTCGCGCTCGACGCCGCGC
>JBEDDU010000043.1:0-5188 GCA_041176065.1 Verrucomicrobiota bacterium
TGTGATTTGGCGGGCTTAGAAGCGGAAGGAGTAGCTGGCCTTGATCTGATGGGCGGATTCCACGTCGGCGCCGGTGTGATAGTCGTAGCTCAGGGCGGCGGTGCGTCCTTCGCCGAGCCCCAGGCTGAAGCCGATGCCGCCGCGCAGGAGGTCTTGGGCGGCGCCGAAGGTCCGGACCGTGAAGGATGTCGGAGCCGCGGCGTCCGCGAAGCGGGCGTTGAGGACGTCGCCATCCGAGGCGAGCGCGTGTTCATAGGCGATGTTGAGCGAGATCAGGACGTTTTCGTCGAGCTTGATGCCGTAGCTCATGCCGGCTTCGACGGTGACATCAGACTGCTTGGCGGCGGCCACGTTGAGGTTGGCACCCGTGCCGGATTCGGCGAAGGCGTCGCTCTCGGTGATGTTACGGCTGAGGCCGACGTACGGGACGAGGGCGCCGAGCTTCGCGAAGCTCATGCGCGCCGATAGCGTGGTCGCGTTGATGTCCTGGTTGGCGAACGTCTGGCCGGAGCGGGAGCCGCTGCCCTTGAGTTCGCCCCTGACGACGCCCACGTCGAGACGTCCGGCGTCGGTGTCCAGGCCGAAGCCGAGTCCGTAGGACTGGCCGGATGCTTCCGAGGAGAAACCAGCGGCGGAGGATTTGCCGTTGTTCTCCGCGATGAGCACGGAGAAGACCGAGGCTGCGCCCACCTTGCGGCTGAGCAGGGCGTAGGACGTACCGAGGTCGAACGAGCCGTTGAGCGAGGTCGTCGAGGCCTTCGAGGTGGACTGCTGCTGGTCGTAGCCGAGCTGCGCGTTCCAGGTTTCGCCGATCGCCTGAGCGCCGGCAAGGGCGCGGGCGTGCGTCCGCGCGCCACGGGAAGCCATCAGCATCGTCGTGCCGTAGGGTTCAGGGGAGAGCGCGTCCAGGGCGGCGTCGACGTTCGCGGCGCCGAGGAAGGCGACCGTGGCGGCGCCCATCTCGCCGGACGCGATGAAGGCCTTGCCGGTGGCCAGCGCGGCGGTGCCGTTCTTGATCACCTGCCCGTTGGTGAGGCCGTCGGCGTAGAGCGCCGAGGCGATCGCCTTGCGGTTGGCGTCGACGGTGAGGTCGGCGAACGTCTGGGCCTCGGTGAGGCCGGAGCCATGGATGCGGCCGGTGGCGTTGTCGAAGAACACCTGCGTGGTCTGAGTGCCGCGGTCAAGGTTCGTGAAGGACCCCGAGTAGGCGGCGGCGCTGACGGCGAGGACGGACTCGGTGCGGGCGAGGTCGAACGTCCCGCCGGTCTTGGTGACCTTGAGCGTGCTGCCGGCCTGGAAGGTCGCGGTGCCGGTGACCACCACCTGGTCATGCTGCGTGCCAGGGGTCAGACCCCAGACCTCGATGTCGAGGGTGCCGGCTTCGAGGTAGTTGCCGTTGACGGTGACCGTGCCGGGGGAGTTACCCGGGGCGAGCACGCCGAGGTTGGTCAGTCCGCCGGAGATGTTCAGGTTGCCGCCGAGGGTGCCGTTCTTGAGGACGCGTACCGCCGAGCTGAGCGAACCGTTGACGACGAGCTTGCCGGCCTCGACGTTGGTGTTGCCCGTGTAGGTGTTGACGCCGGTGAGGGTCAGGGTGCCCGTGCCGTTCTTCCAGAGGCCGCCCGTGCCGGTGATGGCGCCGGAGACCGAGGTGTTGGCGGTGGTGTTGAAGACGCCGCCCGTGCCCGTGAGGGCGACGTCGTGGGTGATGGCCGCGCCGTTGGCGATCACCGCTCCGCCGTTGTCGAGGGTCAGGAGGTTGCCGATCACGCCGCTGTTGGAGCCCGCCTTGTAGTTGAGGGCGAGGAACTGGCCGCCTTCGACGAGCGTCGCGGCGCTGGCGCCGGTCGCGGCGGCATGGTTCTGGCTGGCGACCAGGAACCATTTGCTGCCGAGGATCCCGTCGTTGACGATCGCGGTGATGTCGATGATGCCGGAGTGCTCTTCGTCGAGGGTCTGGAACTGGGTCGCCCCGGTGGTGAAGCGGGCCCGGTCCGATTCGAAGATCTGCACGGCGCTGGCTTCGCGCTGCGCCTGCGTGCCGAGGCTCGGGTCGAGCACCCAATGCTTGGCGACGTAGGCGCTGCTGCCCGGATCCTCTTGGATGTAAAGCAGGCCGTCATCACCGATCGTGATGTTGTCGAAGCTGCGCGCGGCCTGGCCGTCGCGTCCGATGAGGTTGGTCGAGTTGGCGAGGACGCTGATGTTGCCGCCCGTGGTCAGGATGCCGTTGGTGGCGTCGCTGTTGAAGTCGAGCAGGTAGGCCTTCGCGCTGACGCTCACGCCGCTGACGGTGGCGCCGGTGGTGACGAACACGAGGGAATCATGATCGAGCCAATGGGCGTCTTCCGGGCGGGCGAACTGGGTCACCCCGAGCCGGGTCGACTCAGCCTGGAACTCGGCGCCCGTCTTATTGGGAAGCGTGGCGTTGTCGAAGACCTGGGCGAGGGTGAAGGTGCCGTTGATGCCGGTGGCGTTTTCCCTGGTGATGTCGCCCGCGTAGCCGACGAGCGAGTTGGCCTTGATGCCGTAGGTGACGCCGTTGGCGAGGCCCGCCTGCTGGACGGCGTTGCCGGTGTTGGTCTTGGCGCCGATGTAGACGTAGACTTCGCCGGGGGTGGTGTCGTCCGTGCCGACGACCACGGTCTGAAGCAGGTTGGCGGCGCCTGGATTCGAACCATAGGTCGAGCGAGCCAGGGCGTTTTCCCAGGAGTACTTGCCGTGGTGGGGAAGTTCGTAGACCTTGCCGGCCTCGGTGCCCGTCACGATCCAGGCGAAGCCTTTGCCTTCGGCGCCGGTTTCTTCGCCGTTCAGGAAGATGCGGCCGTTGTAGCCGGTGCTCGAGACGCTGTCATAGAAGGCAGCGAGTCCCGGCAGGTCGGCGGAGCAGGGACGCAGGAATGCGTAGGCGGTGGCCGGTGCGGCCCAAGTGGTGCCGTTCCACATCATCTGGTCGAGCCGCGAGGTGACGAGGTCGGAGCCGGAGATCACCTGCCAGGTGGAGGTGTCGATGACCCACTTCGAGACGAAACCGCCGGCGGCGCCATGGGCGCGGACGGCACCTTGGAGCACGCCGGTTGTCCAGTTGTTGCCGATCTCATGGTTGGCGAGGACGGTCATCGTGCCGTCGCCGTTGTCGAAGGCGCCGAGGCCGTCAGGCAGGCCGACCATCTGGTAGCCTCCGACGGTGTCGCCGACCGTGAGCAGGGCGGTCGAGGACCAGCCCGGCGCGGTGGGCGAAAGGTAAGGAGTCTGGCTGCTGGAGGGGCCGGTGATCGTGCTCTGAGCGGAGAGCGAGACCGTGGCGGCCGCGGCGACGAGGAACGAACGAGCGATGGTTTTCATGGTTGGGGGTCGGTACCTTATCCCCGCGTGCCGACGGATCCGCGGCAGGTCGGTGACAGGCAGGTCATACACCCAAAGGTTGCATCCGTCCTATTCGCCACATTCGACGCGAAAATGCCGCCGGTGCGCGCAGCCCGCCATCCGGCCGCCATGGCGCGCGGCGGGCCGTCACCACCGTCACCTAGCCGACACGCTCGTCACTTCAGCAGCGCGAGGCCGCGGAAGGCGAAGGCCAGGCCGAGCGCGATGAGGAGATAGGACGACACGTAAGGGGCGCGGGAAGCGACGCGGCTGAACCAGCCGGACTTCTCGGCGAGCTTCTTGAAGCCCCAGGAGGCGAGCACGCCCACGGAGATCATCGTCAGCGCGAGGCCGAGGCTGAAGGCGGCGACGATGCCGAAGCCGAGCGAGAACTCCTTGAGCTGGAGGCAGATGATGAGGATCGAGACGGCGGCGGGGCAGGGCATGAGCCCGCCGGTGAGTCCGAAGATCACGATCTGGCCCGTGGTCACGTGGCGGCCGGCGAAGCGTCGCTCGATCTCCAGGGCGTGGGCCCGGGCGTGGGCGTCTTCGTCCTCGTGTCCGTGGTGCGGGTGGTCGTGCGCGTGATCTTGCCCATGCGCGTGGTCGCCGTGATGAGGGTGATGATGGGCTTGTTCTTCGCGCAGACGCATGATCGTCCAGACGGCCATGCCGACGACGATGAGGCCGCTGATGAGCAGGAAGTAAGGCTCGGTCTCCTCGACGTTCCAGTGCGAGCCGTATTGCAGGGCGAGGCCGGCGAGGACCCAGATGATGAGCGTGTGGGAAAGGGCGGCGCAGAAGCCGAGCAGGGCCGCCTGCCAGGCCGTGCCGCGGATGGCGATGATGAAGGCCGCCATCATGGTCTTCGAGTGGCCGGGTTCCAGTCCGTGCAGGGCGCCGAGGAGGATGGCCACGGGGACGTAGAGCCAGGCGTGGGCCGTGCCTTGTTGCAGCAGCTGGGAGAAGTCCATGCCAAGAGCCTAGCCTGGTTGCCCCGGCTGTCCACCCCGGGGATAGGCTTGCGGCGGGGCGGGGGCTTTCGCTTGCTGAAGGCCGCATGAAGACCGTCACCCTCGGCCGCAGCCAAGTCACCTCCAGCCGCCTCGCTTACGGGTGCTGGCGCATCGCGACCAAGGGGGACGCCGCCGCGGATTACGCGACGGCTAAGGCGGCGGTCTTCGCGGCCGTCGACGCGGGTTACACGCTGTTCGACCATGCCGACATCTACTGCGACGGCGAAGCGGAACGCGTCTTCGGCCGGATCCTCAAGGAGAACCCAGGCCTGCGCTCCAAGATGACCCTGGCGACCAAGGGCGGCATCCGTTTCAAGAACCGACCTGCCGGGGCTCCCGTGCGCTATGATTTCTCCCGCGCCCATCTGCTCGCCCAGTGCGAACTCTCGCTCAAGCAGCTCGGCGTCGAGACCATCGACCTCCTGCATCTGCATCGTCCGGACTACCTGATGGACGCCGCCGAGGTCGCCGCGGTCTTCACCGAACTGCGCGCCGCCGGCAAGGTGCGCGAGTTCGGCGTGAGCAATTTCAGCCCCTCGCAGTTCTCGCTGCTCCAGAACGCGCTGTCCTTCCCGCTGGTCGTGAACCAGGTCGAAGTCAGCCTGCTGCAGCTCTACGCCTTGCATGACGGCACGCTCGACCAGTGCCAGGAGAAGCAGGTCACGCCGCTGGCTTGGAGCCCGCTCGGCGCCGGCCTGCTGGGGTCTGGCGGCGTGGATCTCCTGCCCGGGCAGCGTCATTATGAGCCGACCGCCGTGCTGGCGGTCGTGGACCGCATCGCCAAGGAACGCGGCGTGAGCCGTGAG
>JBEDDU010000044.1:0-3128 GCA_041176065.1 Verrucomicrobiota bacterium
TCGAACGGATTCGCGCACGCGGCCGGGAGGAGCGCCGCCGCGAGGGCGACGCCAAGGAGGCGGCTCTTCGACCCGAGCCGACGCATGCTGGTCATCTGTCGCATGTGTGGTAGTCCTCGGATGGGTTAGAAGCCGTAGTTGAACGCCAGCGAGAAGCGACGCGGGATCGGGATCCCGAACGCGTCGACGCTGTCGAGGAAGTTCTGGTCGAGCGCCGAGCCGATACCGCGGCCGATGGCGTTCGCCTCCGGGTCGAGCCCGGGGTACTTGGTCCAGAGGAACAGGTTCCGGCCCGAGGCCGTCACCGAGAAGGACTTGGCGCCGAGCCGGCTGGCGATCGCCTCCGGCGCGGTCCAGGTCAGGCTCAGCTCACGCAGGCGCGTGAAGTCGCCCTTCTGGTGCTGATGGAGCCCCGGCTCGAGGAGCCGGCGGTACTCGAAGACGTAGTCGCTGACCGCGGCGAGCTTCGCATCGATCGAGGCCGCCGGGTTGTTGAGCGTCGACTCGATCTCCGACCACTCGCGACGATTCGAGCCGATCGACGGGTGCTGCGACATCCGGAAGCCGTCGGTGAGGTTCTGGATATAGAAGCCCGTCTTGTACTCGAAGAGCGTCGCGACGCGCCAGCTGGAGCCGATCTTCGCGTTGAAGCCGAAGGAGCCGGTCCAGTCGGGGATGATGTCACCGACGAACTGCTCGCCGGTGTTGCGGTTCCCGTCGAAGTCGGCGAGGAGCGGCCGGAGCGCGCTCTGGACGGCCGAGCTCTTCAGGTCACGCGGGGTGGCGAGGTAGGTCCGGAGCTGATCGAGCGTCGCCGGAGTGCCCTGCCCGTTGAAGTTGATCGGGAGCTGCGTCGCCGGGTCGTAGCAGGCGATCGTGCCGCCCGCGCTGTTCGTGCGGGCCCCACCGGCGGGGCAGACCTCCGCGAGGCGCGGCGAGAAGAGCGAGCCGAGGGGGTACCCCTCCTTCAGGAAGCCACGGTAGCGGATGTAGCCGATCTTGAGCGGCGGCGCGCCGCCAAGGTCGGTGAGCGTCTGCTTCAGGTACGCGGCGTTGAAGAAGAAGTCCGCCGAGAGATTCTGGTTCTGGATGGCGAACCACTTGAAGCCCATCTCGAGGCCGTTGGCCTCCATCGAGCCGATGTTATTCAGCTGCGTGGCGCGGAAGCCGCCCGAGACCGGGAACTGCTGTGCGACGAGGAGGTCGCTGACCTGCCGCTGCCACGAGGTGAACTCGATGGCGACGCGGTTGTCGAGGATCCCCGCCTCGAAGCCGAACTCCGTCTCGGTCGAGATCTCCGGCTTGAGGGCCGGGTTGCCGAGGTTGGCGGGCACGAGGCCGGCGCCGAGCTCAGAGGCGAGCGGCGAGAAGGTCGTGAACTTGTCGAACGCGCCGGGCTGACGGCCCGACTGACCCCAGGCGCCGCGGAGGCGGAGCGTGGAGAGCCAGCTCGGGAGCTTGGCCTGCGCCGCCGCGTGGTCGGACACGACGTACGAGACCGACATCTTCGGATAGAAGACGCCAGGCGCCTCGGCACCGAAGGCCGACGAGAAGTCGTAGCGGCCGCCGACCGTGGCGGTCAGGTACTCGCGGAACGAGAGCTGCTCCTGCGCGAAGTAGCCGCCGTTGATGGAGGTGAGGAAGCCCTCACCCACCTGCTGGTTGAGACCGCCCGCACCCACCACCTCGATGCCGGGGCCCGGGAAGTTCGTGGCGCTCGCCGAGACGGCGCTCGTACGGTTGTTGAAGACCTGGAGGCCGGCGACGAACGAGGACTCGAAGTCATCGTTGATCGCCTTGTTCCACGCCGCCTTGGCGTCGACGGTGATCACGCCCTGCCGCTCGTCACGCACGTAGCGCGCGCCGTCCGGGGTCTGGGCCGTGAAGAGGTCGACGTTGTACCCGAAGGGCGAGAAACCGATGTCCGACTGCGAGGTGAAGTCGTAACCGCCGGTGAGCGAGAGGTTCAGCCCGTCGAACGGCGTGTACTGCATGTCCATCGCGCCGGCGAAGCGGCCGACGGCCTGGTCATTCACCTGCTGCATCGACTCCCGGACCGTCATGAAGGCCTGGTTGCCGAAGGGGTTGCCCGCCGCCGAGCAGCGGAACCGGCCTGCGACCGACGACGCGTTGCAGTTGGCGAACTCCGGACGCGCCATGTAGGCGAGGGAGTTGGAGCCGTAGATGTTGTTGTTCGCCTCCGGGCTGCGGAGGAACGAATTGGTGTACGAGGTGCGGAGCCCGAGGCGGAGCTTCGACGTCGGGATCAGCTGCAGGTTCACCGTCGCCTGCTGACGGCGCGCGACGTCATCCGACGGGCCGAACGCGGCGTTGCCGAAGGGGCCGTCCTCGTTCTGGTTGCGGATGCTGGCGAAGTAGGTCACCGTCGGCGACCCGCCCTGCACCTGCGCGGTGATCGTCGTGCCGCTGCCGGCCTCCACGAGATTGTCGCGGAAGATCGGCTCCTCATACACCTGGAAGGGCGTCGGCGTGTAGCCGAGGAGCGGCGCGAGCGTGTCGGCGCGGCCCTGCGTCTTCACATAGAACGAGTTCGGCGCGATGCGATCCGGCAGCTGGATCGACTCCTGCTGCAGCGAGATGTTCCACCGCGGCGCGCCGGCGTTGCCGCGCTTGGTGAAGATCTGGATCACGCCGTTGGACGCCTCGGTGCCGTAGAGGGTCGCGGCGGCCGCGCCCTTCAGCACCTCGACGCGCTCGATCGAAGCGGGGTCGAAGTCGTCGAGACGCGACGACCCGACGTTGCCGTTCGCCGCCTGACCGCCGCCCGCGTTGATGCGGATGCCGTCGACGAAGATGATCGGCTCGTTGGACTGCGAGAGCGACGAGTTGCCGCGGATGCGGATCTTCGCGCCCTCACCCGTCAGGCCGCCCGAGGGGAGGCCGACGAGACCGGGCTCACGCCCCTGCAGGATGTTGGACACATCCGACATCGGCATATCCTGCGGCGGCTTCACGATCGCGATCGTGTTCCCGAGCTTCTTCACCTCGGTCGCCTGGCCGGACCCGGTCACGACGACTTGGTCGAGCTGCAGCGACGACTGGGCGAGCGCGAAGTCCACCTTCGCCACCTGGTCGGGGACCAGGTTCGCCGCCTTGGTCACCTGCGC
>JBEDDU010000045.1:0-3043 GCA_041176065.1 Verrucomicrobiota bacterium
TGGCCTTCGGCGACGAGCCTCTGCCGGCGGCCGCCCCCGCCCGTCTCGTCCGCGCTTCCTTCGGCGTCGCCGCCGACGGCGGCCGCACGCTGGTCCTCGACGGCGAGACCTTCCCGCTCGGCCCGCTTTCCGACGGCCTCGCGCGCAATGCCGCCCTCGCCGTCGTCGCCGCCCGCCTCGCCGGCCGCTCCGCGCAGGAACTGGCCGCCGCGCTCGCGGCCTGGGCCCCGCCCGCCGGCCGCGGCAGCGTGCACGTCGACGGCCCGCGCACCTTCACGGTCGACTGCTACAACTCCAGTCCGGCCTCGCTGCTCGACGCCGTCCGCGCGTTCGACGCCCGCAGCCGGTCCTCGTCGGAACCCCGTCTTTTCGTGCTCGGCGGCATGGCCGAGCTCGGCCCCACCTCCGCGCGACTCCACCGCGACTGCGGCGCGCAGCTGCCTCTCCGCTCCGGCGACCTCGTGGTCGTCTTCGGCGGCGAGGCGGCGGCGTTCCTGCAGGGAGTCGCGCACCCGGAGGCGGGTACCTTCGTCGCGGCCACGATCGAGGAGGCCGCCGCCCGCGTCGCCGCCCATCGCGGCCACGTCTTCCTCAAGGGCAGCCGCTCGTTCGCGCTCGAACGTTGCCTCCCGCCGTCCCTGCGCTCCGCGCTCTCCTTCCACTAGGATGCTTTACCGTCTCAGCGAACTCGTCCACGCCTGGGGGCCTTTCCGGCTCTTCGACTACATCACCGTCCGCGCCATCCTCGCCGGCGTCACGGCCCTCCTGCTGGGCATGCTCTTCTCCGGCCGCCTCATCGCCGTGCTCGCGCGCCTGCGCCAGCCCGAGCGTTCGGCCAGGCTGATGGGCGACCTCGCCAAGGAAGGCGGCAAGGTCCCGACCATGGGCGGGCTGATCATCGCCGCCGCGACGATCCCGGCCGTGCTGCTCTTCGCCCGGCCCGGCGTCCTGGTCTACGCCTCGCTCTGGTGCCTCGTCGGCATGGGCCTCGTCGGCCTCTACGACGACTGGCTCAAGGTCCGTCACGGCAGTTCCGACGGCATCTCCGCGCGCCTCAAACTGGCCGGCCAGGGCTTCGTGGCGCTCACCGCCTTCGGCCTCGTGCTGCTCGACCCCGCCTATCGCGAGGGTCTCGCCGAGGTCTGGCTGCCCGTCCTGAAGGAGCCGGTCTGGACGGCCGGTTCGCTGGGCTGGCCGCTCGCCGCCTGCCTCGCCGTCGCGGGCGCGTTCTTCGTCCTCGTCTGCGTGGGCTGCTCGAACGCCGTGAACCTCACCGACGGCCTCGACGGCCTCGCCATCGGCTGCGTGCTCATCACGACCGCGATCCTCGGCGTGGTCGCCTATCTCGCCGGCCACGCGGAGTTCGCGTCCTACCTGCGCATCCGCCACGTCGCGGGCGCCGGCGAGCTCGCCGTCTTCTGCGCGGCGCTCTTCGGCGGCAGCCTCGTGTTCCTCTGGCACAACGCGGCCCCGGCGGAGATCTACATGGGCGACGTCGGCGCGCTCGGCCTCGGCGGCGCGCTCGGCGCGGTCGCCTGCCTGATGCGCCAGCCGTTCCTGCTCGCCATCGTCGGCGGCGTGTTCGTCGTCGAGGCCGTCTCGGTCATCCTGCAGGTCGCCTATTTCAAGCGCACGGGCGGCAAGCGGCTGTTCCTGATGACGCCCATCCACCATCACTTCCAGAAGAAGGGCTGGCCCGCGACCAAGGTCGTGGCGCGTTTCTGGATCCTCTCGCTCCTCTGCGGCCTGCTCGGGCTGCTCTCCCTCAAGCTGCGATGAGCGAATTCCCCGACTCCCTCCGCCGCCGGCTCACCCGGCCCGCCGCCGTCTTCGGCGAGGGCGTGAGCGGACGTTCCGTCGCCGACTCGCTGGCCGCGGGCGGGTTCGCGTCCGTCATCTACGACGAGCGCGGGGAGAACCGCGTGTTCGGCGCCGAGGAGGCCGCCCGTCACGACCTGCTCGTCTACAGCCCCGGCTTCGCGCAGACGCACCCGTGGCTGCTCGCCGCCCGCCGCGCGGGCCTGCACTGCCTCACCGAGCTCGATTTCGGCGCGTTGCTCTGGACCGGTCCGGCGGTGGCGGTGACCGGCACCAACGGCAAGACCACCGTCACGGAGTTCCTCTCCTTCGCGTTCAAGCGCGCCGGTCTCGACGCCATCGCCTGCGGCAACGTCGGCCTGCCGCTCACGTCGCTGCACCGCACCGTCTCCAACGGTTCCTTCCTCGCGGTCGTCGAGGTCAGTTCCTTCCAGGCCGAGGACCTGCGTCATTTCAGCCCCGAAGCGGTGCTCTGGACGAACTTCGACGAGGACCACCTCGACCGTCACGGCGAGCTCGAGACCTATTTCCGGGCCAAGTTCCGGCTGATCGAGCGGATGATGCCGGGCGGCATCCTCGTCGTCGGCGAATCGGTCGTCGCCGCCGCGCGCGCCTTCGGCATCGAGCTGCCGGCCGACGCCCTCGTCGCCACGCGCGCCGAGGTCGCCGACGCCGTGCCCGCGGGTTCGGTGTTCGACAGCTGGCCGCAGCGCGAGAACTGGTCCCTCATCGTCAAGTATTGGCAGGCGCGCGGCCTGCCGTTCCGCCAGCTCGAGGAGGCGGCCCGACTCTTCCGCCTGCCGCCCCACCGCCTGCGCCGGGTCGCCGAAGCCAAGGGCGTCGAGTTCTGGAACGACTCCAAGGGCACCAATTTCCACGCGGTCGAGGCCGCGCTCTCCCAGTTCGGCGTGCCGGTCCGTTGGATCGGCGGCGGCAAGTGGAAGGGCGGGGACCTCGGCGCCTTCGTCCGCCGGATCGCCCCGCTCGTCGAGTCGGCCTGCCTGATCGGCGAGACCGCCGAGGAGCTGAAGCGCCACTTCGACGCCCTCGGCAAGAACGCCCGCTGCTATCCTTCGCTGCAGGACGCCGTCGTCGGCGCCGCCAAGGACGCCCACGGCCCCGCCGTGATCCTCCTCAGCCCGGGCTTCTCGAGCTTCGACCAGTTCCGCGGCTACGCCGAGCGCGGGCTCGTGTTCGAACGCGCGGCCACGGCCCTCGCCCAGCG
>JBEDDU010000046.1:0-3334 GCA_041176065.1 Verrucomicrobiota bacterium
GGACGGACTTGGCGGCGTCGATGATGCCCTGGGTGATCTTAGCGGCTTCCGGCAGGGACATCGTGGCGTTGGTCACGCCGATCGAACCGCCGACGGTCGTGCCCACGTGGGCGATGATGACGTCCGCGCCGGCCTCGGCCATGGCCTTGGATTCCTCGGGCGAGCCGACGTAGACGATGGTGAACATCTCCATCTTGCGGGCGAGGGCGACGGTCTCGAACTCCTTCTTCACGCTCATGCCGGTCTCTTCGAGGATCTGGCGGAACTTGCCGTCGATGATCGTGTGGGTCGGGAAGTTGTTGATGCCGGAGAAGCCCATGTCCTTCACCTTGCCGAGCCAGTGCCACATGCGGCGGCGAGGGTCGGTGGCGTGGACGCCGCAGATGACCGGGATCTCTTCGACGACGGGGAGGACTTCGTATTCGCCGATCTCCATGGCGACCTGGTTGGCGTCGCCGTAGGCCATCATGCCGGCGGTCGAGCCGTGGCCGGCCATGCGGAAGCGACCCGAGTTATAGACGATGACCAGGTCGGCGCCGCCGCGTTCGATGAATTTGGCGCTGATGCCCGTACCGGCGCCGGCGGCGATGATCGGCTTGCCCTTGGACATCGTGTCGCGGAGGCGCTCGATGACTTCGGTGCGGGTGTAAGGGTTTCCTTTTCCGGTCCAGGGGTTGGGCATGGTGATGAGAGGGGAAGGGTGGTCGGGGGTTGCTCCTGCGAGGATTAGTCGTATCCAAAGGGCGTGGCCCGCAAGAGCGATTTAAAACATTACAGCGAGACGCAACTCCGTCATTCCGAGACGGACATCGAGAACCCGCGTTCCCGTCGCCGGATCGTGGTGGCGGCGGATTATAAGGATGATCGCCCGTGGGTTCTTTCCGGCGTCCGTTGCAAGGAACTCGGCCTCTTCGAAATCGCCCACCTAGGCGTAGCCGAGATGCTGGCGCCTTATGAGGTCGTCCGGGCCAACCAGAGCGGCGCTTTCTTCATGGCTTGCCTGAGCGGGCAAGGGCAGGTCTGGG
Organism: Verrucomicrobiota bacterium; assembly: GCA_041176065.1. Classification (GTDB taxonomy): domain Bacteria; phylum Verrucomicrobiota; class Verrucomicrobiia; order Opitutales; family UBA953; genus UBA953. Next base: position 1,026 of record JBEDDU010000046.1, read on the forward strand.
TCGACGGCCGCTGGCGCACGATCTCGGCCGGGCAAGCCTGCCTGCAGCCGTCTGGCATCCGTAATTCCTTCCGCATCGGGCGGAGCAAGCGTTGGGACTTCTGCTGGATCCGTTTCGGCGGGGGCGTGCGCTCGAACACCATCTTCCGGGCCAGTTCGCCCGTGCTGGCCGATTTCGATGCCGAGCCCCTGCGTGCGGCCATTTCCGGTCTCATCGCCGAACTCAAAGGCGCCGGCGTCTCGCGCCGTAACCACCAGTGGATCGAGCTGGCCTATGATTATGTCCGCAGCTTCGCCGGCAGCTTCCGCGGCGATCCGCGGGTCCAGCGACTTTGGGATGAAGTCCATGGCAAACTCGATTTCGCCTGGGACACCAAGACCTTGGCCCGCGAGTCCGGCCTGAGTTTCGAGCACCTACGTCGACTCTGCCTCAAGGAGATCGGCCGCACCCCGATGAACCACCTCACTCACCTCAGGATTCAGCAGGCCATCCGGCTGATCAGCGAATCCGACGACAAGCTCGCGGTCATCGCCCGTAAGGTCGGTTTCGCCAACGGGACCAGCTTCTCCTCGGCCTTTAAGAAGTCGACGGGCCATGCCCCCTCGGCTTTCCGGGCGGAGGCCTGAAAACGTGCGATAATGTGCATCTGAGAGGGGTCTGGTTGCGGTTCAGGGTGCCGCTAAGTCTTGTAGGCTCGGGAGGGGTTTGTTTGATAAGACCATGCTTCCCCGCATCAGCCCCTACCTGCGTCTGGCCTTGGTCTTCGTCGGCGCCGTCCTTGTCGCCGCCCCGGTCAAGGTGACCGTCGTTTCCGACGACCCTGCCGCCGTCAAGAACCTGATCACCGAGCTCAAGTCCGCCGGGGCCGAAGTGACCGAGGCTGACCGTCCGCGCGACCTCCTCGCGACGAAGCATGACAAGGATGAGGTCATCGTCCTCTATCGCAAGGACTACACGGCCTACGAAGTCATCGACCGTGCGGCGCTCGCCGATCTCTCCAACCGCGGCATCGCCTTCGTCGCCCTCCGCGGCGCCATCGCCGGTCCTTCCGTCTCCTGGGCGCGCGACACCTTCGGCGCCGGCTGGACTGCCGAGAGCCGTCGCTTCCGCGCCTTGATGATGCTCAACGTCCGCACCGACGCCCATCCGCTCGCCAAGGACGCCTCCACCTTCGACGTCACCGACGACACGGTCTTCAACCTCGAGCTCAACGAGAAGATCCACGTCCTGGCTTCGTCCTTCACCTCCAAGGTCAGCGCCAACCGCAAGAACATCACCGAAGTCTCCGACAAGGCCTCGATCTACGACATCCAGCCGCAGGCCTGGGTCTTCGAGAATTCCCGTCTCCGTTCCGCCGTCTTCCTGCAGGGCGACGCCGCCACGCTCGCCCATGCCAGCTACCGGACCTTCATCAAGCGCGGCATCGCCTGGGCGGCCCGTCGACCCGACGTCGACGAACTCTGCACGAAGGATGACCTCGTCGACCTCCGTTATCCGGTCGGCGGTCCCAGCCGCGCCGAGAAGGCCATCGCCGCTTTCCAGATGCAGCCGGGCTTCAAGGCCGGCGTCGTGGTCACCGAACCTCTGATCAACAAGCCCATCGCCGTGCAGTGGGACGAGCGCGGTCGCATGTGGATCGCCGAGACCCCTGAATACCCGAACGGACGCCGTCCGCTGACCGCCGAGGCTTGGCGCGAGGGCGGGGTGCTGGTGCCCGGCAGCTACGATCGTCCGGCTCAGGACAAGATCAGCGTACTGGTGGACACGGATGGCGACGGCAAGGCCGACCAGAAGCAGCTCTTCCACGAAGGACTGGAGCTCATCACCGGATTCTGCAACTACAAGGACGGCGTCATCGCCGTCTGCCAGCCGCACATCGTCTGGCTGCGCGACACCGACGGCGACGGCAAGGCCGACAAGGAGCAGGTCCTTTACGGCGGCTTCACGCCGGGAGACACCCACTTCGTCGCCAATCACTTCATCCTCGCGCCCGACGGCTGGGTCTATGCCAGCAACGGCGGCGGCGGCGAAGTCTTCCCGGCCTCCCAGCCTGACCGCAAGGTGCGCCTCTCTCCGGGTACCTTCCGTTTCAAGCCTGACGGCTCCGCCATCGAGCAGATCGCTTCGCAGGGCGGCAACAGCTTCGGCAACGAAGTGACCTCCGACATGGAACTCTTCCACGGCAAGGCGACGAACGGCAACCCCATCCAGCACGTCGTGCTCTCCGAAGCCATCCTCGCCAAGGCTCCGGGGACGCCGGCCAAGGCCTTCAATTCCGTCAACCCGCGCCGCCCCGTCCTGCGCAAGGA
>JBEDDU010000047.1:0-6237 GCA_041176065.1 Verrucomicrobiota bacterium
GTCTCGGCGCCAACTCGGCCAACAGCGAGATCATGGCCCTGGGTTCCCAGCACGCCGACAAGTCCGCCGCCGGTCGCCAGTCCGGTGCGAAGGACCGCAAGGCCCTCGTCGTCGACGTGAACTATCGCGGCCCCGCCTCCGCCAACCGTCCGGCCGCTCCGGCTCCGGCCGCCGGTGGTACCGCTCCCGCGCCCGTCAACGATCTCAGCCCCCTCTGAGCCTGACCTGAGGACAAGCAGAAGGCCCGCCGATCGGCGGGCCTTTTTGTTCCTCTTAAGACGAGCCGATCAGGGCAGGGTCGCGTAGAGGTAACCGAGGGTGCCGGCGAAGAGCGCCCCGGCCGTGAGCTTGGCCGTGAGGCGTTCGCGGTCGGTGCGATGCAGCGCGCCCCAGCGACCAAGCACCCAGCAGGCCGTCGCGATCACGGCGAGACCGACGGAGGCGTCGCGCACCCAGGCCGCATCCTCGACGAGGGCGTTGAGCACCCAGAGCAGATACAGGGCGTAGGCGAACAAGGGGAAGGACATGCCCTGCTTCAGCGACTCCATCCATTCGCCGGGGCGGGGTAGCATCGCCGCGAGGCGGGGGAAAGCTGAGAGCAGCAGATAAGGCAGGGCCATGCCGAGGCCGATGACCGTGAAGAAGAGCAAGGTCGCGGCGATCGAACGCTCGTTGTCCAAGGCGAAACCCAGTGCGGCGCCCAGTCCGGGCGCGGTGCACGGCGTGGCGACGACCGTGGCGAGCACGCCGGATAGGAAAGTCGCGGTGCGTCCTTCGCCCTCGCCGACGGCAACGCCGCCGAGGCTGGTGCCGATCTCGAAGATGCCGGCCAGGCTGAGTCCGAGCACGATCATCAGGACGCAGGTGCCCAGCACGAAGCCGGGCGACTGCATCTGGAAGCCCCAGCCGACGGAAGAGCCGCCGGACTTGAGCCCGATGATGAGCAGGGCGAGCGCGAGGAAGCTTACGATGACGCCGGCGGAATAGAGCAGGCCGTTGAGGACCACGGTGCGGCGCGAGGCGCCGGCTTCCTTGGCGAAACCAAGCACCTTCAGTCCGATCATCGGGAAGACGCAGGGCATCAGGTTGAGCAGGACGCCGCCGCCGAAAGCCAGCAGCATCCAGATGAAGAAGGAGTGGGTGGTCGTCTCAGCCTGGTAGGGCTTGCCCTCGCTGACCGACTGGAGCGCGGCCAGCACTTCGGTGCCCGTGAGCGCCTCGGAGAGGATCGCCGGCGGTTGGCCGGCCTTGAGGAACACGTTGAGCGGGATGCCGGTACGGCCGTACTTGCCCAGCTCCTGCGCGATGACCTCGTCTTTCTTCGTCCAATCGGCCTTGAGCATCACCACGCCGGCCGAGGCGAGCGCCTTGGAGACGTCGCCCTGGGTGTAGACCCGCTTGTTGATCTGGCAGGTCGCGCACCAGCGCGCGGTGAAATCCACGTAGACCGTCTTGCCCTCGGCGAGGGCTTTGGCCTGCGCTTCGGGGGACCACGGCTGCCACTCGCCGGACGTCTTCGTCGGCGCGGCGGCGGGGGCGGCCGTACCTTGGGAAGGCGCCGCTCCGAGCACCGCCTTGATGTCGACGAAACCGCCGTCGGCGGCGCGGGTCGTGAAGACGAGCTCACCGGAGTCGAGCTTCTCGGTGGCGTCGGCGAGATCGAAGGTCACCTTGCCGTCGGCCTGCTTCTGCTTGGCCGTCGCCGTCGCGGCGATGAAATTACGTTCGGGGAACCAGGTCTGCGCGAGCTTCTCGCCGGCGGGGACGACGACCGTGAGCGACTTGCCGTCGGTGGTGGCCGTGGTCGTCAGCCGGGCGCGGAGGGCGGGGTAGAGCTTGGTGTCGTATTTATAAGCCGTGTTGCCCGGGCCGACCTTCACCGTCAGCTCGACCTGCTTGTCATGCGGCCAGCAGCCGGTGTCGTCGCATTCGAGCCACTCGGCCTTGCCCTTGAAGGTGAGGTTGCCTTTCGCGCCGGCCGGGACGGAGACTTCCATCAGCAGCAGGGTCTCGTCTTCATAGACGAAGTTATAGACGCCGGACTGATCGAGCAGTTTCGGGCCGGGCCAGACGAAGTCGCCGATCGTCGTGCCGGACTTCTCCTGCCATTCGACGGTGGGAGACTGACCCGCGTCGCCGGGGTTCTTCCAGTAGATGTGGAAGTGCGGGTCGCAGCGGAAGCGCATCGCGATGAGCGCCTTCTCGCCGGGTCGGATGTCGGGAGTCAGGTTGACCAGGTCGACCTTGGTGCGCACGGCGGCCGTAAGGTCGCCGAGGAGGCCAAGAAGAGAGAACAGACCGAGGGCGAGAAGTCTCATGGGCCTACCTTGGCCGCAAAGCCGGCCGGAAGCAAGGCGAGGCAGGGGCTCAGCCGATGACGCGGCAGGGCAGCAGGGCCGCGTCGCTCATCCCGTGGATGATCTTCTTATCCGCGGGGCAGAAGGTCGCGAGGATGCCGGAAAGCTCGGTCGTATCCCCGTCCACGAAGAAGTAGGGGCAGAGGCGGACGCGGCCCTCGGCAGGCACGACCGCGCCGTCGTCGGCGTAGACCGGATGGGTCAGTCGCGACGGCTTGTGGTAGGCCTGCATGACGTGGAAGGTCTCGTTGTCCGGGCTCAGGGCCTCCTCGATAGCCTCGAGCCATTCGTCGCGGGAGACGTCGCTGCCGAGGGTCACGCTGCGGGCGCCCCAGGCGGTCTCGTGGAAACCGCTGGCCTTGATGATCAGGTTGCGTTCGCGCTGGGAGGCCTCGGCGAGTTCGGCCCACTCGCGGATCGGCCGGCCGTTGACGCCCGGGGCGTGGAGCACGGCGGTCGGCGGCAGTTCGGTCTTCTCCATGATCCAGGTCTGCGGCACGATGCGGAACAACGCCTCGTGGTGGTCCTCCGGCAGGTTCTCCTTCCAGAATTCGGCGAGCTGCGGATGGTGGAGCAGGGCCAAGCCGAGCTTCTCCTCCTGGAAGGCCTTCATCGGCGGCGTCAGGGTCAGCGTACCGGCTTCGACGGCATTGAAGATCCCGTCGGCGCCCTTGACGTTGGCGAGGTCGAAGAGTTCGAAGAAGCGATAGAGGATGTCGACGCGCCGAGGGGCGCCGTCGACGGGGATGTAGGAGCCGTCGCCCATCTGCATCACCTGCGAGGGTTCGACGACGTGCACGTCATGGCCGAGCGTGCGGAGCTTCTCGCCCAACCATTCGAACTCAGGACGATAGGTGGCGCCTTCTTCGCTGACGACGATGGCGACGAGCGGGAATTTCTCCTTCGGGGTCAGCCGGGCCAGCGAGGCCATGAAGCGGTCCGGCATGGCGGTGCGTCCGATGACTTCCGGGAAATCCTCGGCGTAGACCTCGTTGAGGTAGGCCGTGAGGCCGACCCCGCCGGGGACGCTGTCGAGCTCGGTCATCGTGAAGCCCTGTTCCGTGATCAGGAGGTCGGGCCGGAGCACGACGGGGCACTGGTTCTTGACCGCGCGATGCCGGCCGTGGGCGACGAGTCCGGCGGGCTTGCAGCGGTCGAGATACTCCGCGACCCAGGGGGCGTAGACCTCGCGGTTGCGCAGGATCTTCTTGCCCGAGAAAGAGCGGACGTAGAGGCGTTCGAGCGCGCGGTGGTAGCTGAGGCAGGCGGCGCCGATGCGCTTGAGGTCGCGGAGCTGTCCTTCGGTGAGCGCCCAGGGCTCCGGCGAAAGCTTCCAGATCTTCTCCGCGAAGAGCGGGGTATCGAGGAGCTTCTGGCGGAGGATTTCCCGGGAGGGCATGACGGGGAGGACTCAGTCCTCGATCTTGATGTCCTTGTTGCGCGTGCGCGGACCGCCGGCGCGGAGCCAGCCGTTGATGAACGCGTCGATGTCGCCGTCCATGACCGCCTGGATGTTGCCGGTCTCGACCCCGGTGCGGAGGTCCTTGACCATCTGGTAGGGCTGGAAGACGTAGGAGCGGATCTGGTTGCCCCAGCCGATGTCGCCTTTCTCGCCGTAATATTTCTCCATCTCGGCGCGCTTGTCGTCGAGGGTCTTCTCGTAGATGCGGGCGCGGAGGATCTTCATCGCCAGGGCGCGGTTCTTGACCTGGGAGCGTTCGCGCTGGCAGGCCACGACGATGCCGGTGGGGATGTGCGTGAGGCGCACGGCGGATTCGGTCTTGTTGACGTGCTGGCCGCCCTTGCCGCTGGAACGGTAGACGTCGACGCGCAGGTCGGCCTCGTTGATCTCGACGTCGATGTCGTCGTCGATCTCGGCGACGACGTCCACCGAGGCGAAGGAGGTGTGTCGGCGGGCGTTGGCGTCGAAGGGCGAGATGCGGACGAGGCGATGGACGCCGCGCTCGGCCTTGACATAGCCGTAGGCGTTGGGGCCTTCCAGGCGGAAGGTGGCCTGGCTGATGCCGGCGCCTTCGCCTTCGGCGATGTCTTCGACCTCGACCTTGAAGCCGCGGCGCTCGGCCCAGCGGGTGTACATGCGGTAGAGGAGGTCGGCCCAGTCGTTGGACTCCGTGCCGCCGGCGCCGGCCTTGACGGTGACGATGGCGTTGGACTTGTCGTGGGGCCCGGAGAGGAAGGAGGCGATCTCGAGGTCGGCGACGCCGGCGAGGAGGTCCGCGGCGAGCTTGCGGAGTTCTTCGAGTTCGGCGTCGGCGGTGCCGTCCGGGGACTCGACGATCAGTTCGGCGAGGGTCTTCACGTCGTCGATCTGGCGGCGGAAGGCCACCTGCGGGCCGACGATGTTCTTGTAGCCGTTGCACTCCGCGATGACTTTCTGGGCGGCCTTCTGGCTGTCCCAGAAGTTCTGGGCGCCCATCTGCTCCTCGAGCTTGGCGATGAGGGCCTGCTTGCCCGTCACGTCCAGGAACTTCCAGAGGTGGCCGGCGCGGCGTTCGACCTCCTCGATCTGGGCGCGGATTTCAGGCGGAATATACATCGGAAAGACAGGGTGGAGGGAGGGCCGGCCGCGGGACGCGGCGAACGAAGGTCGGTGATACGGAGCCCGGTCGGCGTTTTCAATGTCAGAGTGCTCCTCGGCCGAGTCAGGGTCGCACTTGCGCCCTGACCGGGTAAGGGCATACATCCACCCCATGTCCACCCTCGAAGGCCTGAGTTTCGCCCAGATCGCCGGCCCCGTGCCCGAACGCCGGGTCCTCGCCAACGGGCTCGAGGTGATCTATTCGCATCGCCCGGGCATCGGTCTTTGCACCGTCCAGGCCTGGGTGCGCACGGGCAGCATCCATGAAGGCCGCTGGGAAGGCTCCGGTATCTCGCATTATCTCGAGCACATGGTGTTCAAGGGGACCGGACGTTTCACGAACCGCGAACTGACCGAGGCCATCCATCGCAGCGGCGGTTCCTCGAACGCCTACACGACCTTCGACCGGACGGTCTACTACGTCGACGCGCCGCAGGAAGGTTTCGAGACCGCGATGGAAGCCATCGCCGACATGGTCTTCGATCCGCTCATCACGGACGCCGACGCCAAGATGGAGCGAGAAGTCATCCTGCGCGAGATCGCCATGTGCGACGACGAGCATGACCAGGTGCTCGCGAAATCGGTCCTCGAGGAAGCCGTGCGCTCGCACGCGTTCCGCCAGCCGGTCATCGGCCGCCGCGATCTTTTCATCCGCATCACGCCCGACGACCTGCGCGCCTATCATGCGGGCCGTTACGTGCCCGCGAACGTCGTCCTGGCCCTGGGGGGCAGCATGCCCCCGGAGGAGGCCTTCGCGTCCGCCGAACGCTGGTTCGGACGTTTCGCCCGCCGGCCGATCGCGGAGGCTCCGTCCCAGTCCGAACCCCCTCAGGGCGGCGCGCGCCGAGCGGACATCGTCCGCGAGGTCAGCACCACCAAGGGCGTTTCCAGCTGGCGCATCCCGGGCTATTTCGACGAGGGACGCCTCGCCATGGATCTCTTCCTCGGGGTGCTTGGCGCGGGCAACAGTTCCCTTTTGTGGGGCGAACTGCGCGAAAAGCGCAAGCTCGTGCACGCGATCGATGCCTCGGGGTTCGGGACTCGTGACCTCGGCCTGGCTTGGTGCAGCTGGAACGGCGAGGCCGGGACCGATGCGGCCGTCGTGGAACGCGCCATCGCCGAGACGATCGACGGATTGCTGCAGCGCGGCGTCTCGGGCGACGAATTCGCCAAGGTCCGCCGCCAGTCCGTGGTGGGCATGGTCAACGGCCAGAAGAACATCCATGGCCTGACGAGCCGGGTCGCCCATGCGGCCGCGATCGGCTTCGACGTCGCCTGGCC
>JBEDDU010000048.1:0-2728 GCA_041176065.1 Verrucomicrobiota bacterium
ACCTCCCGCAATCCGGAGATGAAGGCGGCGGTGAAGGCCTGGATGATCGGCCTCCTGCAGGACCCCTCCGAGAAGATCCGCCGCTACGCCACCGCCGCCATCCCGAAACTGGGCGGCGACGAGGAGTCCGAGCGCAAGCTGATCGACATCCTTAAGACCACCGAGGTCGACCGGGAGAAGAAGAAGGTGGCCTCCGCCCTCGAGAAGATCGGCGGCGCGGCGACCCTCAAGGCGGTCTCGGGTTCCGGCGAGAAGCTCATCGACGAGCAGAAGGTCCGCGCGAGCGTGGCCCGTCAGGAAGGCCCGAGCAACGTCCGCCTCGACGCCGTCGTCCCGAAGCACCCCGGCCTGCGCCTCCACCTGCGCTGCCGTAAGGGCCTCGAGTCCATCGTCGCCGACGAGGTGCGCGAAGACGAAGGCCGCGGCGGCAAGTTCCGCGTGGTCGAGGTCCGCGGCTGCTTCGTGGTGGTCGAGCCGAAGGACGCCTTCACGCTCGGCGAACTCTACCAGCTGCGCTGCTTCGACACCGCGGCCTTCTTCCTGGCCTTCATCCGTCAGCCGGGTTCGGCCGAGGCGCTCGACGTCCTGGCCAAGGCCATCGCTTCGCCGCTCGCCGAGAAGCTGATGCTCGCGCTCACGCAGGGCGCCGCCCGTTACCGCCTCAGCATGATGGCCGAGGGCAATCACGATGACGCCGTCGCCAAGGTCACGAAGAAGGCCTTCACGCTGAATCCGCGCGTGCTCAATGACGCCCGCGAATCCCCGTGGTCCGTCGACGTGCACTTCGACGAACGCAGCGCCCTCGTGGAACTGCGCCCGCGCATCTCGCCGAATCCGCGTCTCTATTACCGCACCGACGCCGTCAACGCCGCCTCGCATCCGCCGCTGGCGGCCTGCCTGGTGCGCGTGGCCGGACGTCAGGACAAGGAGATCGTCTGGGATCCGTTCTGCGGCTCGGGCCTGGAGCTCATCGAGTCGGCCTTGGCCGGCGGGGTGGGGCAGGTTGTCGGCACCGACATCGACCCGGCCGCGATCGCGATCGCCGAGGCCAACTTCAAGGCCGCCAAGCTGCCCGGCACCAAGGCCGCGTTCCATGCCTGCGATTTCCGCGACATCATCCGCATCCCGGAACTCGATCGCGGCAAGGTCTCGCTCGTGATTTCGAATCCGCCGCTCGGTCGCCGCGTACGCGTGCCGAACATGCACGGGCTCTTCACCGACCTCTTCAAGATCGCTTCGGAAGTCCTGCGTCCCAACGGCCGCCTGGTCTTCGTGAACCCGCTGCGTCTCTCGTCCGTCGACCCGACCTTGCGGCTGGAATCCAGCCGCACCGTCGATCTCGGCGGCTACGACTGCCGTCTCGAGGTCTACCGGAAGCGCTGAGCGGCCATGAGGACGACCCTGCGCACCAGCCTGTTCGTCCTCGTCGCTTTCCTCTGCGGTTGTTCCGAGCCTAAGCCGGAGGTCGTCCAGGCGGAGGCGCATCTGGCCGCGATCCGCGCTGCGGGTCTCGTGTCCGATGGTTTGAAGTCAGTGGAGGTCGGCGAGGTCCGTCGCATCCGTCCCGAGCCGACGCGTTGGCAGCGGCAGGGACGTCCTTTCTGGTGGGCTGAACTGCGCTGCGCCGAAGGCTCGGCGGGCTATCTGGCCTGGACGGATGACGGACGGCTCATCGACTTCAGCGTCGAAGGACTTCGTGTCGCGACCACGCCGCAAGCCTTCGCCTTGGGGGGTGTGCCGCCCATCCAGCAGTTCCCGATGAAGTCCCCGGACGGTGCGCCCGTCGCTTCGGGCTGCGTGCCCACGGCCGGCGCGAGCCTGATCGCCTTCTGGGCCGCGCGTCCGACCACGGCGGCATGGGGCGGGGAAGGCGAACAGGCCTTGGTGCGTCGCCTGCGGAGCCGCCTGCGGATGGGCGTGATCCCGGACGCGGAAGGATACACCGACGGCAAGATGTCCTTGGCGGGGGCGTTCCCGGAGCAACTCGCGGAAGCCTTGCAGGCCGATGCGGATGAGCGCGGCGTGGACGTCGATGTCGCCATCTCCGGTTACGACCGCCGGCTCTTGAGCGCCGAACTTTCCGCCGGTCGTCCCGTGCTCGTCTCGTGCATGGTCTTGGTGCCGCGTAAGCCGCAGCTCAGCTGGGGGCATCAGGTCGTGGCGGTCGGACGGGCCGAAGTCGGCGGGTCCCATTACGTCGGCGTCATCGATAACTTCTACGAGCCCAGACTCGCGGGCACTATCCGTTGGATCGCCGAGGACCGCGTGAACCTGCTCGTCCTCGTCAGGCCGCGCCGTTGACCAACGCAGAAAGCCCGCGACCGGGTGGTCGCAGGCTGGTTGCTTCTCGAATGGTGGAGGTGGTGGGAGTCGAACCCACGTCTTCCTACCCTTACGTCGTAACTTCTACATGCGTAGCTTCATCATTGATCTCGATCGCGTTTGGGGATGAGCACCCGTGCGACCTATCTGTATTCTCACTTACCCCGGAGATAACAGCTAAAGGAGGGGATCGCCCACGTTAACCGAGCTGATCCAGGACTGCAGGCGCGCCCTGGGGCTCGTCGCTGTACTTAGGCAGCGAGCGCGAGAACGTTGTCGTTCTCGAACGTGATGGTGTTTTTAGCAGTTATTGTGCTGCCGGTGGGATTTAAGAGGTCACCGACTACCCTCTGCATGCCGTCGCGATATCTTGGCGGGAATCGAATCCGGAACACCCCCGAAATGA
>JBEDDU010000049.1:0-2503 GCA_041176065.1 Verrucomicrobiota bacterium
GCGAATGAGGGGGCACGTGGGCACGGTGACACGTGGTCACGGTCGTTATGCCTCAACCTATCCTTATAATGCTTTTTGGCATGTCCCCGTGTCCCCTTGCCAGCATGCCCCCTTGCCTTTCTCTCCATCATTGACGCTCCCGTCCTTTTTCCCTCCCTCTTCCGAATGTCCACCGCTCTTCTGTTCTCCGGTCAAGGCGCCCAGGTCGTCGGGATGGGGAAGTCCCTGTATGAAGGTTCGGCCACCGCCAAGGACCTCTACGACCGCGCCGCCAAGGTGCTGCCGTTCGACCTCCGTCAGGCCTGCTTCGAAGGCCCGGCCGAGCTCCTGACCGAGACCCGCGTCTGCCAGCCCGCCCTCTACGTCCAGGGCTACGCCATCGCCCAGATCCTGAAGGAGCGCGGCAAGCTCAACGACCTGAAGGCCTGCCTCGGCCTCTCCCTCGGCGAACTGACCGCCTACGCCTTCGCCGGCGTCTGGGATTTCGAGACCGGCCTCAAGGTCGTCGCCGAGCGCGGCCGCCTCATGCAGCTCGCCTGCGACCAGACCAAGGGCGGCATGGCCGCGGTCATCGGCGGCTCCCGCGAGGACATCTTCAAGCTCTGCGCCGCGTTCGACATCGACGCCGCGAACTTCAACTGCCCCGGCCAGGTCGTGATCTCCGGCGACGCCGACAAGGTCGCCCAGGCCGTCGCCCGCGCCAAGGAGTTCGGCCCGTTCAAGCTCGTGAAGCCCCTCGTCGTCGCCGGCGCCTACCATAGCCGCTTGATGGAGCCCGCCCGCCAGGCCTTCGAGGCCTACCTGCAGGGCGTCGAATTCAAGCGCCCCCAGGTCACCGTCTACTCGAACACCACCGGCGGCACGCTCGCCGAGCCGGCCGATCTCCGCGCCGCGCTGGTCAAGCAGGTCGTCTCCTCGGTCCTCTGGGAGGACGATTGCAAGGCCGCCGCCGAGAGCGGCGTCGCCCAGTTCTACGAATGCGGCCCGGGCGGCGTCCTGGCCGGCATGATGAAGCGCACCGCGCCCGCGGCCCCCGTGGCTTCCCTGCACGAGTTCGCCGATATTCCCGCCTAAACCCCGTCCGCCGGGGGCTAACGCTGGACAAGCGCCCCGTCCGCAGTCCTATTAAGTCCTTTCCCTCTTTACCGTGTCCTTAGACCACATCCGCAACTTCTGCATCATCGCGCACGTCGACCACGGCAAGACGACCCTTTCCGACCGCCTGCTCGAGCACACGAAGACGATCGAGAAGCGCCAGATGAAGGAGCAGCTCCTCGACGCGATGGACCTCGAGCGCGAGAAGGGCATCACGATCAAGTGCCACCCGGTGACGATGAACTTCACCGCGCCGGACGGTAAGAAGTATATCCTCAACCTCATCGACACCCCGGGACACGTCGACTTCGCCTACGAAGTCTCGCGCTCCCTCGCCGCCTGCGAAGGCGCGGTGCTCCTGATCGACGCGTCCCAGGGCGTGGAAGCCCAGACCGTCGCCAACGCCACCCTCGCGATGAACCAGGGGCTCGAGATCGTCCCGGTCATCAACAAGGTCGACCTCCCGAGCGCCCGCCCCGAGGAAGCCCGCCGCCAGGTCGAGGACATCCTCACCATCCCCGCGCAGGACGCCGTCCTCGCCTCGGGCAAGTCCGGCATCGGCATCGACGACATCTTCGCCGCGATCATCAAGCGCGTCCCCGCTCCCCGCTGGGCCGATTATCCGCAGCACCGCGCGCTGGTCTTCGACTCCCTCTTCGATTCCTACAAGGGCGTCATCAGCTACGTCCGCGTCTTCTCGGGCACCTTCAAGGCCGGCCAGACGATCGAGCTGATGTTCAACGGCGTCCGCTCCGTCATCAAGGAAGTCGGCGTCTTCTCCCCGAAGATGAAGCCGCAGGACGAACTCGGTCCCGGGTCCGTCGGCTACATCGTCATCAACATCCGCGAGGTCGCGGACGTGAAGGTCGGCGACACGATCACCCTCGCCAACGACCCCGCCAAGGAGCCCGTCCCGGGCTTCAAGGAGGTCCGCCCGATGGTCTTCAGCGGCATCTACCCGCTCGACACGGCCGATTACGAGAAGCTCAAGGCTTCGCTCGGCAAGCTGGCGATCAACGACTCCTCCCTGACCTACACCGCCGAGAGTTCCACCGCCCTTGGCTTCGGCTTCCGCTGCGGCTTCCTCGGCCTGCTCCACATGGAGATCGTCCAGGAGCGCCTGCGCCGGGAATACGACCTCGACATCCTTTCGACCTATCCGTCCGTCGTCTACAAGGTCTTCACGACCGACGGCAAGGAGCACATCCTCGACAACCCCGTCGTCATGCCCGACGCCTCGGCGATCGAGCACATCGAGGAACCCACCATCCGCGCCCACATCCACAACCCGGGCACCTCCATCGGCGACATGCTCGCCCTGGTGCAGGAGAAGCGCGGGATCTGCGAGCGCACCGAGACCATCGACGGCGACCGCGTGGTCCTCGTCTGCCTCCTCCCGCTCAACGAG
>JBEDDU010000050.1:0-7482 GCA_041176065.1 Verrucomicrobiota bacterium
CCCCGCCCAGCCGGCCAAGCCCGCCGCCATGGCCGCGCCGAAGACGGTCGACCGTTATGCGCTCCGCCCGGACGAAAAAGTCTCGTGGCACGACGTCCGCGCGACGGACCTCGAAGGCCGCGCCTTCCCCGACGCCGAGCGCAAGAGCTACTTCGACCGCCTGCCCGCCGAGGCCGACGGCAAGGTGACGCCCGCGGTCTGGGGCCTCAGCCGCGACAGCGCGGGCCTGATGTTCCGCTTCCGCACCGACGCCTCGACGATTTACGCGAATTACAAGGTGACCAAGCCCCAGCTCGCGATGCCGCACATGCCGGCCACCGGCGTCAGCGGCCTCGACCTCTACGCCCGGGACCAGGACGGCAGGTGGCGCTGGGTGCAGGTCGCCCGCCCGACCGCGCAGGAGATGAAGATCCGCCTGGCCGACGGCCTCGACGCCGGCGAACGCGAATATGCGATCTACCTTCCGCTCTACAACGGCGTCGAATTCCTCCACGTCGGCGTGCCCGAGGGAAAGAAGTTCGCCGGCCTCAAGCCGCGCGCGAAGCCCGTCGTGTTCTACGGCACCTCGATCACGCACGGCGCCTGCGCCAGCCGTCCGGGCATGGTGCACACCGCCATCCTCGGCCGCCGCTTCGACGTGCCGGTCGTCAACCTCGGCTTCTCCGGCAACGGCCGGATGGACCAGGCCGTCGGCGACTTCCTCGTGCGCATCGACGCGGCCGCCTACGTCATCGACTGCCTGCCGAACATGAGCGGGAAGGAAGTCGCCCAGAAGTGCGTGCCGCTCGTGAAGCAGCTCCGCGCCGCGCGGCCCGACACCCCGATCGTGCTCGTCGAGGACCGCCGCAACACCGACTCCTGGATCATCGCCTCGCGACGCAAGCATCACGACGACAACCACGCCGCGCTCAAGGCCGCCTATGAGCAGCTCGTGAAGGAAGGCGTGAAGGGCCTGTCCTACGTGCCCGGCGACCATCTCTACGGCGACGACGCCGACGGCGCCACGGACGGCTCGCACGCGAGCGACCTGGGCTTCCACCGCCAGGCCGACGTCTTCGAACCTTTCATCAAGGCCGCCCTCGGCCGCTGATTATCCCCCCGGTCCGCTGGCGTCGGGACCGCTTCCTTCCATCCTGACCGCCGATGCACCGCAGCCACCGCTACTACGACCTCATCCTCGGCGCGTTCGTCGCGGTGCTGCTCTGCTCGAACCTGATCGGCCCGGCCAAGGTCGTGCAGCTCGACCTGCCGTGGCTCGGCAAGACCGACTTCGGCGCGGGCAACCTGTTCTTCCCGCTCTCGTATATCTTCGGCGACATCCTCACCGAGGTCTACGGTTACGCGCTCGCGCGCCGCGTGATCTGGTCCGGCTTCGCGGCGATGCTCTTCGCCACGGTGATGACGTGGGTGGTGCTCGCCATGCCGGCCAGCCCGAACGAACCCTTCAGCGCGCAGCTGCAACCGGCGCTCGAGACCTGCTTCGGCGGCGGCTGGCGCATCGCGCTGGGTTCGATCATCGCCTTCTGCGTCGGCGACTTCCTCAACTCCTACGTGCTCGCGAAGATGAAGGTGCGCATGGGCGGCAAGCATCCCTGGGCGCGCTTCATCGGCTCGACGGTCGTCGGCCAGGGCGTCGACAGCCTGATCTTCTATCCGCTCGCCTTCCTCGGCATCTGGAGCCCGGCGACGTTGCTCGCGGTCATGGCTGCGAACTGGTGCTTCAAGGTGATCGTCGAAGCGGTCATGACGCCCGTGACGACCGTCGTCTGCGCGAAGCTCAAGCAGGCCGAGGGCGTCGACGCCTACGACACCGACACCGATTTCACGCCGTTCAGCCTGCGGCGCTGACCTGGCCGACCCCTGCTGGAGGGGCATAATCGGCCTCCAACGAGGCTCCTCTGTCATATTCTCAGGGATTTCGGAGGTAGCCGTTGACAACACCCCCCGGGGTGAGCACAACACCCTTAGTCAATTTCACTCAGGTAAGAGCCTCCCTTATAAAGGACGCAGCAGTCGCGAGGGCGACTAACGGAAGCAGGAATCAAACTCTCCGTACCCGACCCCAGAGTCCCGTAGCTAGGACTCTGGACTTATTTGTCCCGGCGACGGGCAGACCGGCCGCACCATCCGTGCGGCCGGTTCCGTTTTGCCGTGCCCAAGACCGGGCTCGAACCGGTAAGCCTTGCGGCGACAGATTTTAAGTCTGCTGTGTATGCCATTCCACCACTTGGGCCGACGCCTCCAAGGTGCGGAAGCGCCCCGGATTGGCAACCCGGGAAAGCGGACGGCGTTCGCCTTCGCCTTGCCCTCCGGACCAAACCCGGCTTCCTTCCGCGCATGGATCGCTTAGCCCAGACGTTCGCCCGCTGTAAGGCCGAAGGCCGCCCGGCCTTCGTGAGCTACGTCTGCGCCGGCGACCCCGACGTCGAGACGTCCAAGGCCGTGCTGCTCTCCCTGGCGCGGAACGGCGCCGACGTGCTCGAAGTGGGCGTGCCGTTCTCCGACCCCCTCGCCGACGGCCTGACCAACCAGCTCGCGGCCCAGCGCGCCCTCGAAGGCGGCATGACCTACGACGGCCTGCTCGACGTCCTCCGCGCGGTGCGCGCCGGCTCGGACAAGCCGATCGTGCTCTATTGCTATTACAACCTGCTGTTCTCCTTCGGCCTCGACGGCTACTGCGCCAAGGTCCGCGCCGCCGGCGCCGACGGCCTGCTCGTCCTCGACTGCCCGCCCGAAGAAGCCGACGAACTGATCGCCGCCTCCAAGAAGCACGGCCTCGCCAACATCTTCATCGTGGCCCCGACCACGCCGCCCGCGCGCATCGGCCTCATCGCCCGGCACGCCTCGGGCTTCATCTACTACGTCTCGCGCGAAGGCGTGACCGGCGAGCGCTCCGAACTGGCCGCCAACCTCTCCGCCTCGGTCGCCGAGATCCGCAAGCATACTTCCCTCCCGATCTGCGTCGGCTTCGGCGTCTCCACCGCCGCCCACGTCCAGGCCATCGCCAAGGTCGCCGACGGCGTGGTCGTCGGCAGCGCCCTCGTGAACGTCGACGCCGCCCACAAGGATGATAAGTCCCAGGCCGCCGCCGCCATCGGCGCGAAGGTCCGGGAGTTGTTGGCTAAATAAGGCCCGAGGACTAGAGGACCCGAGGGCACGTTGGCCCGAGGACCTACGCTTCGAGGACCCTGGATTCAAGGGCCTGAGGTCTCGAGGACAGGAGGACCCGAGGACTAGAGGCCAAGCCACAAGGAGGTCACCGGGGTGCCAAGCTCCCAAGTGACTTCCTCGAGACCTCATGGCCTCAGGCCCTCTTGTCCCCGTTTCAACTGGCCCTCAGGTCCTCATATTCTCGGGTCCTCCAGCCCTCGAGTCCTCGTGTCCTCGAGTCAAAGGCCCTCCTTTGACGCTAATCCTTGACCAAGGCCCTTCCCTCCCCACTTTCCCCATGGTCCTAACCTCGTTAGGGCCACCGGAACCGCACCGCATGGCCCAACAAGACACCTGGACGAAAAAAGACCTGACCGGCATCGAGGAACTTTCCCGCGCCGAGATCGAACTGCTCTTCCGCCAAGCCGACCAATTCCTGCCCGCCCTCGCGCCGGGCAAGGGCCTCGACCTGATGAAGGGCCGGACGGTGGTGAACCTCTTCCTCGAGCCGAGCACCCGCACCCGCACGGCCTTCGAGATCTCGGCCAAGAAGCTCGGCGCCGAAGTCGTCTCGATCAACACGACGGCCTCCTCCCTGGTGAAGGGCGAGACCCTCCGCGACACGGCCGAGAACATCCGGGCGATGGGCGTCGACGCCATCGTGATGCGCCACTCCTCCGCCGGCTCGGCCCGCTACCTCGGCTCGGTCCTCGACATCTCGGTGGTCAACGCCGGCGACGGCGCCCATGAACATCCGACGCAGGCCCTGCTCGACGCCTTCACGCTCCGCCGCCGCTTCGGCAAGGTCGAAGGGCTCAAGGTCACGATCCTCGGCGACATCCTCTTCAGCCGTGTCGCCCGCTCGAACATCCTCTGCCTCTCCAAGCTCGGCGCGCAGGTCACCCTCGCCGGCCCCGCGACGCTCGTCCCGGCCGCGCTGAAGGAAGCCTTCCCGCAGGTCCGCATCGCCCATGACCTCAAGGAAGCCCTCAAGGACTGCGACGCGGTGATGCTCCTGCGCATCCAGCACGAGCGCCAGACGACCACCCACTTCCCTTCGCTCGGCGAATACACCGCGCAGTTCGGCCTCAACGCCGAGCGCGCAGCCTGGCTCAAGCCCGACGCCGTCGTCATGCACCCGGGCCCCATCAACCGCGGCGTGGAGGTCGAAAGCGAAGTCGCCGACGGCCCCCGCTCGGTCATCCTCGAACAGGTCCGCAACGGCGTCGCCGTCCGCATGGCCGTCCTTCACCTCTGCACCGGAGCCATCAGCCGATGAATCCCGCCGACAACTCCCCCCTCTGGATCCGCGGCGCCCGCGTGATCGATCCCTCCGCCCGGCGCGACGAAGCCAAGGGCGACGTCTTCGCCCTCGACGGCCGGTTCGTCGACCAGCTCTCCGCCGCCGACCAGGCCAAGGCCCGCGTCATCGACGGCGCCGGCCTCGTGGTCGCGCCGGGCTTCGTCGACCTCAACTGCCGCCTCGGCGAACCGGGCCGCACGGCCCGCGAGACGATCCGCACCGGCACCCGCGCGGCCGCCGCCGGCGGTTTCACGACCGTGGTCACGATGCCCGACTCGCTCCCCGCGGCGGACAACGTCGGCACGATCCAGCTCCTCCGCGAGATCTGCTCCCGCGACGCCGCCGTACGCGTGCTGCCCGCGGGCACGCTCACCAAAGGCCATGAAGGCAAGGCCCTCGCCCCGCTCGGCACGATGAAGAAGGCCGGCGTGGTCGCGGTCACCGACACGACCTCGGGCGTGCAGAACAACGAGATCATGCGACGCGCGCTGGAATACGCCGCGATGTTCGACCTCGTCGTCCTCGACCATTGCCAGGACAGCAGTATGACCGACGGCGGCCAGATGCACGAAGGCGCCTGGTCCCTCCGCCTCGGCCTCCGCGGCCTGCCCCGCGCCGCCGAAGAAGTCGTGGTCTCGAGCGACTGCCTGCTCGCCGAACTCACCAAGGCCCGCATCCACCTGCAGCACCTTTCGTCCGGCGGTTCCGCCGAGATCGTCCGCCGCGCCAAGGCGAAGCAGCTCTCGGTCACGGCCGAGGTCTCCGCCCTGCACCTGCTCCTCACCGACGCCGCGCTGGCCAATTACGCGACGAGCCTGAAGACGAACCCGCCGCTCCGCGAGGAGTCCGACCGTCTCGCGCTCATCGCCGCGCTCGTCGACGGCACGATCGACGCGGTCTGCTCCGACCACTCCCCCTGCACGGCCACCGAGAAGGACTGTGAGTTCGACCTGGCTCCGTTCGGCGCCGCCACCCTCGAGACGGCCTTCGCGGCCGCCCACACGGCGCTCGTCGCCGCCGGCCACGCCGACGTCTCGGTGCTCATCGCCCGCCTCACGCATGGTCCGGCCAAGTCCCTCGGCCTCTCGGCCGGCACGCTCAAGGCCGGCGCGCTCGCCGACCTCGTGGTCCTCGACCCGAAGGCTTCCTGGACGCCCGCCAAGTCCGACCTCGTCTCGAAGTCCGGCAACAATCCGCTCGTCGGCCGCGCCCTCACGGGCCGCGTCCGCGCGACGTTCGTCGGCGGTCGTCAGGTCTTCGGCGCCTAAGCGACGATGGATGAGCTGACCCAGTCCCTCGACGCCTTCGGGCCGTGGGATTGGGCATGCGTGGCCGCCAACCTCGTCGCGGCCTTCGTCGGCATCTTCGCGCTCCGCTGCTGGCGCGGAATGCCTGACGTGCCCCCGCCCCTCCCGACGTCCGCCATCAACGCCGCCCTCGGTTTGTTCACCGGCCTGATGTCCTTCGGCGTGATCTTCGGACTCGTGCTCGCCGCCGCGGCCCAGGCGTTCTCGAGCCACTTCGGCATCGCCCAAGCCCACGTGTTCACCGCGGCCTTCATCGGCCAGTGCACCGCCGCGCTCTCGATGATCGCGATGGGCTCGCTCGTCCCCGAGACATTGCGCTGGGCCCCGGACACGGTGCCGGAAGAACCTTCCGACAACGCGTTGCGGCGCGCCGCCCGCGCCTTCACCTTCCCTCGCCTGCTGCTGGCCTTGCTGGTGCTGTTCGCGCTCGGGCTCGCCCTCGCCGCGCTCTGGAAGGGCGTGCACGTCGGCTGGACGCAGCTCTTCCAGCACGGCCTCGTCGGCGAACCTCCCGCCGATGAGCCGCAGGACATCGTGGACTCGGTGCTCAAGACCGACGTCGACACGTGGCGTTTCGGAACAATCGTCCTGGCGGTGACGATCGGTGCACCGGTCATGGAGGAACTCGCCTTCCGCGGCATGCTCTATCCCGGCCTGCGCCGTCTGCTCGAAGGGGCCACCCAGCGCCACGCCCGCTGGCTCGCGGTCGCCCTCACGGGCCTGATCTTCAGCGCCGCCCACCAGAGCCCTTCCGCCGCCCTGCCGCTCTTCGGCTTCGGCGCCTTCATGTGCCTGGTGCGCGACCGCTACGGCCTGCTGACCTGCATGGCCGCCCACGCGGGCTTCAATCTCTGGAACTTAGTCTGGTTGAAACTCGCCCCGAACGCCTCCACGCTCTGAGGCCATGGGCGCCCTCACGACTCTTGCGGACCGCTCGGTCGCCAAGCTGACCGAGGAGGAGATCATCCGCCGCGTGGTGCAGTCCCTCGCCGACGCCGCGCCGGCCTTCCCCGAAGGCCCGGGCGGCGACTGCGCCCACCTGCCGACCTCCGGTGGCCGCTCCATCCGCGCGAGCACGATCGATTCCGTCATCCTCGGCCGTCACTTCGACGCCGCCTGCGAGGGCATCCGCGCAGGCGCCAAGCTGGTGAACCGCAACCTGAGCGACCTCGCCGCGGCCGGCGCCGTCCCTTCCGACGCCTTGCTCTCGCTCGTCATCGGCCCCGACGTCGATGCCTCCTGGCTCACCGACTTCGCCCACGGGGCCGGTCGCGCCGCCGCCAAGGCCGGCCTGCGGATCGTCGGCGGAGACATCTGCCGAGGCGCCCACGGATCATTCCTCGGGACCCTCGCAGTCCAAGGCTTCGCCCACCGCATCCTGACCCGCAGGACCGCCGTCGCCGGCGACGCGCTCTTCGTGACGGGCCAGCTCGGCGGCTCGCTCTACGGCAAGCATCTCGACTTCACCCCGCGGCTCGCCGAAGGCGAATGGCTCTGCGGACACGGCGAAGTCACCGCCTGCACCGACCTATCCGACGGCCTCGCCAAGGACCTCCCCGGTCTGCTGGGTCCGAAACTCGACGCGCGCATCGACGTCTCGACGCTGCCTCTCTCCGACGCGGCCAAGTCGTTGGCTAAGTCCGACGGCAAGCCCGCCCTCGAGCACGCCCTGCAGGACGGCGAGGACTACGAGCTGCTCTTCGCGGTCAGCGCCGACCGGGC
>JBEDDU010000051.1:0-26147 GCA_041176065.1 Verrucomicrobiota bacterium
TGTCCCTCCTGTCCGCCAAGGCCGCCGCCCTCGCCGGCGACACCGCCAAGGCCGAGGCCGCGCTCGAGCGCGCCACCAAGATCTGGCCGCAGAATCCCGGCGTGAAGGAATTCGCCAACCAGGTCGTGAGCCGCCAGGACACCCTCGCCCAGAAGGTCCCCGAGTTCGACCGCCTGATGGCCGAGTCCAAGTGGCGTGAGATCTTCAACAAGAAGCTCGAGTACGCCTTGGCCCTCGCGCAGGACAAGGAGCGCTCCGACAAGCTCCGCAAGGTCGTGCAGCGCGTCGGCGAGCTCGACGCCAACATCCAGAAGGCCTCGATGCTGGCGGCCCAGAACAATCCTTACCTGGCGTGGGACGTCATCGTGGAGGCCTACAAGACCGAATCCGACGACCTCGTGCTCGCCAAGACCCGTTCCGACATCGCGCCGCTCGTCGCCGGCTACGCCCAGCTCATCGGCCGGGCCGAGAAGCTCGAGAAGGAAGGCGCCGAAGCCGCGGCCCTCGCCGCCTGGCTGGCCGCGCAGGACCTCAACCCGGCTTCGCCGGCCTGCGGCGCGGCCGTCAAGCGCCTCGCCCGCTCGGTCGCCGAAAGCGCCGTGATCCGTTCCGAGGGGACCGTGCCGTCGCCTCCGGCCGCGGACGACATCCCGGCTCCGCCGGCGAAGTAAGCCTCACCAGAGGCTGACCGGATTGTCTTCGAGAGGGTCGACCACCGTGACGCGGAGGTCGGTCTTCCGGTCGCGCACTTCGTTCATCAGCGCGTCGACGATGACGGTCCGGTTGCATTCCTTGCTCAGGTGCCCGAGGTAGAGCTCGGTCGCCTGCCATTCGCGCAGGCCGAGGAGCAGGTCCTTGGTCTGGGTGTTGGAGAGATGGCCGAAATTGCCGCGGATGCGCTGCTTGAGCGAGACCGGCCGCTTGGAAAGGTCGAGCATCTCGTCGTCGTAGTTCGACTCCAGCACGAGGATGTCCGCCAGCGCCACATGGTGCCGGACGACGGGGGTGACGTGGCCGAGGTCCGTCAGCCAGGTCAGGCGTTTCGCGGGCCGGGCGTCTTCGGCGGGGAGGTCGAAGGCGTAGCCCACCGGGTCGGCGGCGTCGTGCGGGATCGGGATCGCGGTGACCTGCAGGCCCTTGAACTCGAAGGTGGTGCCGGTCTCGAACAGCTGCCAGTCCGGCTGGGACTTGAAGGAGTCCTTGATGCGCCGCGCGGTCTCGCGGTTGGCGAAGACCTTGAGCTGCGGATTCTGGCGGAGCAGGGCGGGCAGCCCGACGCAGTGGTCGGAGTGCTCGTGCGTGATGAAGACGGCGTCGAGCGCCCGGGCTTCGATCCCGAGCTTCTGCAGGGAGGCCTCGAGCCGCGGTCCTTGGAAACCCGCATCAAGCATCACCCGCGCGCCGCCGACCTCGAGCAAGGAGCAGTTGCCGGAACTGCTGGTGCCGAGGATGTGGAAGGCGAAAGCCATGCGGAGGCCGATGCAACCCCGTGACCTCGTCGTCTTCAAGCCGCCATTCGACCTTTTCCGCTTGAGGGCGACCGCGACCGGAGGGAAGGTAGGTCATCCCGCCATGCCCTCCCTTCCTCGCGTCATCAGCATCATCATGGGGGGCGGCCGCGGCTCCCGCCTTTACCCCCTGACGAAGGACCGCTGCAAGCCGGCGGTGCCCCTCGCGAGCAACTACCGTCTGGTCGACATCCCGATCAGCAACTGCCTCAACTCGGGCTTCAACCAGATCTTCGTGCTGACGCAGTTCAACACGGCCTCCCTCCATAAGCACATCCAGCAGACCTACAAGTTCGACGGTTTCGGGCGCGGCTTCGTCGACATCCTCGCCGCCGAGCAGACCGGCGACAAGGAGAGCTGGTATCAGGGTACGGCCGACGCGGTCCGTCAGAACCTGCACCACTACAACCTCAAGGACGAGGACCTCGTCCTGATCCTCTCCGGCGACCAGCTCTACCGCCTCGATTTCGACGAGCTCGCCCGTCAGCACATCGAGAACGCCGCCGACGTCACCATCGCCGCCAAAGCGATGCCTTCCGACCAGGTCTCCGCCCTCGGCGTCATGCGCGTCAACGCCGACCTCCGTATCGTCGAGTTCGTCGAGAAGCCCAAGGATCCGGCGGTGATCTCCTCCCTCGTGCTCGGCGGCAACGCCCGCGCCCGCCTCTCCGACAAGTCGGACAAGCCCTACTGCCTGGCTTCGATGGGCATCTACATGTTCTCCGGCAAGGTGATGCGCGAGGCCCTCTCCGACCACACCCAGACCGACTTCGGCAAGGAAGTCATCCCGGGCCTGCTCGCCTCCAAGCGCATGATGGCCTACGTCTTCGACGGCTACTGGGAGGACATCGGCACGGTCGGCTCCTTCTGGGAGTGCAATCTCACCCTCACGGATCCGGTGCCTCCGTTCGATTTCTTCGACGGTCAGAACCCGGTCTACACCCACGCCCGTTACCTCCCGCCCGCCAAGCTCAACGGCGCCCGCTCCTCGCGCGTGCTCATGGCCGACGGCGCGATCGTCGACGATTCCGAACTCAACCGCTGCGTGATCGGCGTCCGCTCCGTCATCCGCGGCGGCTCCCGCCTCGAGAACGTCGTGATGATGGGCGCCGACGCCTTCGAGCGTCCGCACGACCTCGCCCGCAACAACTCCCTCGGCCGTCCCGACATCGGCGTCGGCGCCAACTGCCTCATCCGCAACGCGATCATCGACAAGAACGCGCGCATCGGCGAGGGCTGCCGTCTGGCCCCCACGGGCCTGCCGGAGAAGTGGGAGACGGAGGCCTTGTTCGTCCGTGACGGCGTGATCGTCGTCAAGAAGGGCGCGATCGTGCCTCCGGGCACGGTGGTCGGGGAATGAAGACCTACGCGCTGACTTATTGGTTCACCTGGGCGTTCCTGGTGGTCGCCGCGGCCCTCACGGGCATGGCGTCGCTCAAGGACGCTTTCTTCGGCGGGCTCTTCGCCTCCGGGCTCTCGGCCCTGCTCACGCGTACCTACGTCCGCGCCGGCGCCCGCTATGCGCCGCTGCTCGGCGCGACCGCAGGTACCTTCTGGGTCGTCTTGATGTTCTTCCGGCTCCGCTGGTTCGGTCAGCCGGATGATTTCCTGTCGGCCCAGTGGACCTTGGGGGTCGACATCTCGGTCCATGCCGCGGGTTTCGCCGGTGCGGCCTTGCTCGTCGCTTTGCGCGACCGTCATGCCTTTGGTCGCGCCTTGGGCGGCGGCCTGCTCCTGGCTTCGGCCATGACGGCGGTGCCTTATGGTGTGATCGCGTGGATCGACCATCGTGTGGCCGGTCCTTTGGAGCTCGTGCTGCTGGTCAACGCGGACGTCCGTCCCGACGAAGGTCCGGTCCGTCGCGCCGGTGCCGTGCGCGCGGAACTCACGCCGACGGAAGTCGCTTTCCTCAAGGAGCGGATGCTGGTGGTGGACGGCCCCGGCGGCACGGAAGTCCTCGATGAAGCGGGGCGGCGCTATTGGCCGCTGTGGCGCCGCCGTCTCGTCTATCCCGGTAATCCCGGCGGCCCGGTCCGCACCTTGGTGGTCCTCCTGCCTCCGGATCTTCCGGCCGAGACCTGGGAACTGCCCGTCCATCAGGAGCCGACCGGGCTTGCGTTGGCGGTCTTAGGTTCGGCGAAATCCTTCCGCTTCAGCGGCGGTCCCGCCAGCCAAGCCGTCCGCGTCGAGCTCTCCCTCGCCGTCAAGTCGCGAGAGGGCGTGCCGACCTATCAGCATCTGCAGGCCGAGGTGTTCCGTCGTTCTCCGGTCGGCGATCTTTACGCCCCGGTGCTGACCAAGGGGCTGGCGCCGGCTTTCCCGACGACGGCCGTCGATGAATCGGCCCAGCCGGCCGAGGCTGGCAAAGGACGCCCGGTCCGCCCGAAGTTCGGTGCCGCCCCCGGCGGGGCGCGCTGACCTCCGTCAGGTCGTCGAACTCAGGAAGTCCCGGTGCAGGGCGGCGTAGGCGCCTTGTCGGCTCAGGAGTTCGTCATGCGTGCCGCGTTCGACGATGCGGCCGGCCTCGAGGACGAGCACGCAGTCCGCGCGCCGGATGGTGCTGAGGCGATGCGCGACGACGAAACTGGTGCGGCCCTTCATCAGGCGCGTGAGCGCGACCTGCAGGCGGGCTTCGGTCAGCGTGTCGACGGCGCTGGTGGCCTCGTCGAGGACGAGGATGCGCGGGTCGGCGAGCAGGGCGCGGGCGAAGGCCACGAGCTGCTGCTGGCCCATCGACAGGCCGCGGCCCTTCTCGGAGCAGGGCGTATGGATGCCTTCCGGCAGGGCTTCGATGAGGTCGAGGCAGTCGAGGTCGCGGAACGCCTGGCGGATCTCCTCCTCGGTGGCGTCCGGGCGGGCGGCCTTGACGTTCTCGGCGATCGTGCCGGCGAAGAGGAAGTTCTGCTGGAAGACGAAGCCCATCTGGCGGCGGAGCGTCTCCTGCCGCAGGTCGGCGAGGTCGTGTCCGTCGACGAGCACCTGGCCGGCGAGCGGTAGCTGGAACTTCGCGAGCAGGCCGATGATCGTCGACTTGCCGGACCCCGTGTGGCCGACCAACGCGATGACCTGGCCGGGCTGGGCCGTGAAGCTGACGCCATGGAGCGCCGGGCGGTCCGGCACGTAGGCGAAGCCGACGTCGCGGAATTCCACCCGGCCCTGCAGCCGCGGGCAATCGCCGGCGCCGGGCTTATCCGTCCAGGCGGGCGGGGTGTCGAGCACCCGGAAATAGCGTTCGGCTCCCGCCATCGCGAGGGTCGCTTCGGACAGCTGCGTCCCGATGATCGTGATCGGGGAGAAGAACAGGTCCGCCAGGAAGAAGAACGTGACGAGGTCGCCCAGGCCCGTGCCCGTGCCGGAGAGCGCGGCCCAGCCGCCGACGCCGATGAGGGCGGCCATGAACCCGTGGGCGTTGAGTTCGAGCAGCGGCAGGTAAAGCGAGGTCAGGCTGGCGGTCTTCACGACGTTGCCCGCGAGGCTCCGGACCAGGCGCGTGAAGATGCCCGCGTTCGTGTCCTCGCGGGCGAAGCCCTGCGTCACCCGGATGCCTTGGACCGTCTCGGCGAGGGCCGAGGTGACGCGCGAGAAGGTCTCCTGCTGCACGCGGGAGGCGTGCAGGATGCGTCCGCGGAAGAACGCGTGGACGAGCAGCAGGCAGGGCACGATGGCCAGCAGGACCAGGAAGAGGCGCGGATTCGCCAGCAGCATCAGCGCTGCCGCGGCGGTCATCTGCCCGAACGAGACGAACGTGATGAAGAAATTGTTCTGCACCCCGTTGCGCATCGCCTCGATGTCCGAGATCATGCGGCTGATGAGGCTGCCGTGGCGCCGGGCGTGGAAGAACGACAGCGGCTGCGTCAGGAGGTGCGCCATCAGGCGGTCGCGCAGGTCGCGGAGCACGTTCTCGCCGATCTGGTGCGCCAGTCGGATGCGCCAGTAGAGGGCGACGTCGGCCACGACGAAGAACACCGTGAAGAGGGCGAGCGCCCGGAAGGTCGCGGGTCCGTCGCCGGCCTGGACCGGTCCGCGGATGATGGCCCCGACGAACCAGGCGAGGCCCGGGAGGGCGAGCGCCCGGAAGACGCACAGCGCCAGCAGGGTGTTCCGCATCCCGCGATGCGGACCGGTGAAGGCCAGCAGCCGGGTGATGGTCGACCAGCGCAACGGAAGCCGGTCCGGTTCTTCTTCGTCGGGCCGCAGTCGGCGCACGGCGATCTCGAGGGGGGGCTTGCTCATGCGGGGGCTCCTTCCGCCTGGACGAGGATGGCGCGCCGGTAGTGGCCGTCCTCCGCCATGAGCTTTTCGTGCGTGCCGACCTGCGCGAGGCGGCCGCGGTCGAGGACGAGGATGAGGTCGGCCCGGCGCAGGGTGCTCAGGCGGTGCGCCACGATGAAGGTCGTCCGTCCGGCCATGGCCGCCTCCATCGCTTCCATGATCTCCTTCTCGGTCTCGGGGTCGATGGCCGAGGTCGGGTCGTCGAGCAGCAGCACCGTGGGCTCGAGGAGGAGGGCGCGGGCGATGGCGATGCGCTGGCGCTGGCCGCCGGAGAGGTTCACGCCGCCTTCGCCGAGGAAGGTCTCATAGCCCTCGGGCAGCGCCATGATGAAGGCGTGGGCGCCGGCGATGCGCGCGGCGCGTTCGATGCGCTCCTGCGTGGCCTCAGGGTGGCCGAAGGCGATGTTCGCCGCGATGGTGTTGGAGAAGAGGAAGTTCTCCTGGAAGACCATGCCCACCTGCCGGCGGAGTTCCGGGAGCGGCAGCCGGCGGAGGTCGTGCCCGTCCAGCGTGACGCGGCCGGACCGCGGGTCGTAGAAGCGTGGGATCAACGAGAGCAGGGCGGACTTGCCCGCGCCGGTCGCGCCGGCGATGGCGATGCGCTGGCCCGGTTCGGCGACGAACGAGAGGTCGCGCAGCACCGTGGCGTTGTCCTGGAACTCGAAGCTGACGTCCTCGAAGGCCACGCGGCCCACGAAGCGGCCGGGCGAGCTCGCGCCGGCCTCGGTCTCGACGCCCGGATCGGTGTCGAGGATCTCGAAGATGCGTTTCGCGCCGGCGAGCGAGACCTGCGCGTTGTCGACGACGGCGGCCAGGGTCGTCACCTGCGCGGAGAACTGCTGGAGGAGGCCGGCGAAAGCGACGAGGCCGGTGCCCAGGGCGAGCTCGCCGCGGGCGACCATCCAGCCCCCGTAGCCGATGAGCACGGCCATCGAAAGGCGGTTGAGCGCGTCGATGACGGGCCAGAAGAGGGCGACCTCGCCGAAGACCTTGCGCTTCTGGACGCGGATCGCCTCGCTCCAACCGGCGAAACGCGCCTGCACGCGGGGCTCCAGCGCGAAGCCTTTGACGACCTGGATGCCCTGCACGTTCTCGGAGAAGCCGAGCACCAGGCGGTCCATGAGCTCGCGGTTCTCCTCGTAGGCCGGGCGCACCTTGCGGGAGAAACGGATCGCGAACCAGAGCTGGAAAGGCAGGACCGAGAGGCAGGCCAGCGTGAGCCGCCAGTCCGTGCGGAGCATGTAGGCGGCGCAGGCGGCGAGGGTCAGCGCGATGATGGCGAGCTGCAGGACCACGCCTTCGATGAAGAGCCGGATCGCGTGCGCGTCGGACGTGACGCGGTTGATGATCGAGCCGCTGGCGTTGGAGTCGAAGAAGCGGAAGCTCAGCTGCTGGAGCTTGGCGAAGACCTGTGAGCGGAGGTTGACGACGATCCGGCCGTGCAGGAAGCGCACGGAGACGAGCCCGAAGACGAAGGCGAGGGTCGCCCGGAGGACGGCGACGAGGAGGATGCCCGCTCCGAGCCAGACGAAGACGGCCTTGTCCGTCGCGTCGGTCGGCACGAAGAACGGCAGGGCGGGGGCGGGGACGGTCCGGTCGGTGCAATGGCGGACGAAGTCGATGCCCACGCCGGCGAGCGCGATCACCGCGACGGTCAGGAAGACGACGGCGAGCTGGAGGATGAGGAGCTGCAGGCAGTCAGCCCGATACGACCATGCGATCCGGAGCAGCCGACGCAGCGTGGCGTCACGTTCGGCGGCGGTCGGAGGGACGGGGTCGGCGGGCATGCGCGTCGGGGCGCAGGCGGGCTCAGCGGATCATCTGGCCTTCGCGCGAAGCCTTCTTGCGGAACTCGGCGAGGATGCGGCCGGTGAGCGGGCCGGGTTTGCCGGTGCCGATCTTGCGCGCGTCGACTTCGATGACCGGGATGACTTCCGCGGCGGTGCCCGTCAGGAAGCACTCGTCGGCGTTCCAGACGTCGTAGCGGGTGATGTTGGTCTCGACGGTCGGGATGCCGAGGGCGGCGGCGACTTCGAGGGCGACCTGGCGGGTGATGCCGACGAGGGCGCCGGCATGGGAGGCCGGGGTGATCAGGCGACCCTTGTGGATCAGGAAGACGTTGTCGCCGCTGCACTCGGAGACGTAACCCTGCTCGTTGAGCATCAGGCATTCGTGGAAGCCGTGCTGCTGGGCCTCCATCTTCGCCATGATGTTGTTCAGGTAGTTGAGGGACTTGATCATCGGCGGCAGGGCGGCCGGGCTGATGCGGCGCGTCGGAGCGGTGATGATGCGCATGCCCGTGGCGTAGAGTTCCTCGGGGTAGAGCTTGATGGAGTCGGCGATGCAGACGATCGACGGGGTCGGGCAGTTCTTCGGCGAGAGGCCGAGGTCGCCGAAGCCGCGGGAGACGACGAGGCGGATGTAGCCGTCGGTCAGGTTGTTGCGTCGGCAGGATTCGCAGACGATTTCGGCGATCTCCTTGCGGGACCAAGGCATGTCGAGGCAGAGGGCCTTGGCGGACATCTCGAGGCGCTCGAGGTGCTCGTCCAGGCGGAAGACGCAGCCCTGGTAGAGGCGGATGCCTTCGAAGATACCGTCACCATAGAGGAAACCGTGGTCGAAGACGGAGATCTTGGCCTCGGCCTTGGGGTAGAACTTACCGTCGATGTAGACTTCCATGGTGGTGAAAAGCCTACCTTGGCGGGTAGGCTGGTCTTTTTCCAGCCCGAAAGCCCCTTTTCCGTTGGTAATCAGGCCGAGTCAGGCCGACTCGCGGACGGTCAGGCGGAATTTGCCTGAGTCTTCCGGGGTGAGCAGGCCGACCGTGCAGGAGGTGACAGGGGCGCCCAGCAGGACGGTAAGTCGTTCCTTGAGCGTCTCCTGGGCGGAAGCCAGGCCATCGTCGGTCATCGCAGGCAGGAGGTTCAGGTGCGCCGA
Organism: Verrucomicrobiota bacterium; assembly: GCA_041176065.1. GTDB lineage: Bacteria > Verrucomicrobiota > Verrucomicrobiia > Opitutales > UBA953 > UBA953. The sequence continues at coordinate 8,718 of JBEDDU010000051.1, forward strand.
TCCGTCCGGTTGCTGACGCAGCTGGTAGTGGGCGACGCCGCTGAGTCCTTTGAAGGCCGCGTCGACCTGCCGGGTGGTCACGATCCGTCCGTCGGCGCCACGAAGGGCGTCGCGTTTACGGCCGTGCACCAGGTAGCCGTCGGCGACACGTTCGACGAAGTCGCCGATCTCGTAGCGCAGCAAGGGCAGGTATGGGTTCGTCAGCGTCGTGACGAGGAGCTCGCCGACGCCGGCGGCCGCCGTCGTTTCGAGGAGCGCGGTCTCGGGGCTCGGGCGCATGACGCCGTCGACGTCGACCAGCAGGTGGCCGGTCTCGCTCGAGCCGTAAAGGTCGATGACCGGCACGCCGAAGACGCGCTCCATGATGGTGCGATGCGTGACGCTGGTGAATTCGTAACTCGTCAGGATGAACCGCAGGGAAGGGAAGCGTCGGCCGTGCCTTTCGCAGTGCAGGGCGAACCAGGCCCCGTGGACGGGGTCCACGTCGAGGAAGGCGGGCGCCCAGCCTGCGACTTCGTCGGCCATCACGGCCAGCTTGTCATCGCCGAGGCTGAAGGGGATCCGCGTCTGGTTCACGTAACGGCTGTCGCCGAGCGTGCGTTGTTCGAGGTTGAGCCAGCGGTTGTAGCAGCTGACGCCGCTGCAGCCCGGCGTGGTCAGGACGGCGCGACGCAGGCTGAGCCGTTCTCCGAGGAGCCCGGCGATGAAGGGATTCCTGGTCAGGGCGCGACGTTCCTGCTCGGCCCACCAGGTCTTGCCGAAGACCACGCGCACGCTGGCGCCGGAAGTGCCGGAAGTGCTTTCCTCCTCGATGAGTCCGCGCGACAGCAAGGACTCGACCGACAGTCCTGGGGCAAGGAAACCCTCGGGGGAGTGCTCCCGCAGCTGGCTCTTCGTGATGCGCGGAAGGTCCGACAGGCGCGTGGCAGGATCGGCGAAGGCCGATTGCCAGACGGATGAATCGTAGAAAGGGACTCCGGCGGTCTGGGCGATCGCGTCTCGCAGGCTCGAGACATCGTCGCTGGCGCGGGCGCTGGGAGCGGTCGTGGTCGGCATGAGCCCAAGGAGCAAGCAAGCGGCGTGAAAGCAAAACGCCGACGTCATTTAACGGAGGAAACTTTGCATATAGCTGGTTTCGGCCCCGTCGGCTGGAACTATCAGGATTGAACGCGGTCTTTCGTGTTCATATCACCCCGTATGCGATTACCCCGTCGTTCATTTCTGCGTAAGGCCGCCGTCGCCGCGCTTGGCTTCACGATCATCCCGCGCCACGTCCTCGGTCGCGGCTTCGTCCCGCCCAGCGAGACCCTGAACCATGTGATCGTCGGCTGCGGCGGCATCTCGACGATGCACTCCGAGCCTCGCATGACGGGCAAGAACCGCATCGTCGGCATCTGCGACGTCGACGCCCAGCGCGTGCAGAAGAAGCTCGAGCGCATCAAGCAGTCCGGCGGCGGCACGCCGATGACGGCCGAAGATTTCCGCGAAGTGATCGCCTTGCCCGACGCCGACGTCGTCCACGTCTGCACGCCGCCGCATTGGCACGGCGTCATCGCCGCCATGGCCGCCCGTCGCGGCAAGGCCGTCTGGTGCGAGAAGCCGCTGACGCGCACGATCGGGGAGGGTATCGCCCTCAACCGCGTCGTACAGCAGACCGGCGTACCTTTCCGCGTGAACACCTGGTTCCGCCTCAATCGCACGAATTACTACGGCGTGGGTCCGGCCCGCGAAATTCGTCGCGTCGTCGCGAGCGGCGTCCTCGGCGGTCCGCTGACGGTGCGTCTCGCCCCGGTCGGCGGCATCCAGTGGAAGGTGAACCTCTGGACTGGTAAGCCGGACCTTCAGCCTCAGCCCGTTCCCTCCCATTTGAACTGGGACCTCTACTGCGGTCCGTCGCAACTGATTCCGTACCACCCCCATCGCTGTCATGGTTCCTTCCGCGGTTACTGGAACTTCGACCAGGGCGGCCTGGGCGACATGGGCCAGCACTTCCTGGATCCGGTGCAGTATTTCCTGGGTAAGGACGGGGAATTCCCGGTCAGCGTCGAGTGCGACGCCCCGCCTCAGGACGCCATGGCCTGCGGCGTCTGGAAGACCGTCACGCTGACTTACAAGGACGGCACGCGCATCATCCTGGAGTCCGAACTTGCCGAGCGTAATCCGGAGAACCCCTTCCTCGAAGGACCGAACGGCAAGCTCTTCGCCGGCATGCGTTGCAGCCGTCCTGAGCTGCTCGCCAAGGCCGCCGAATTCCCGCTGCCGGAATATCAGGAAGATGACTTTGACCTCTGCGCCCGCGAGAGGCGGCCGTTCGGCTACGGCGTCAGCGAGGCTTTCCGCAGTTCGACGCTCGTGAACCTCGCCGCCCTGAGCGTCCGTCTCGGCCGCAAGCTCACCTTCAAGGCCGACGGTTCCGGCTTCGTCGGTGACGACCAGGCCAACCAGCTCCATTCTCCCGCGCTCCGCGGTAACTGGTCCATCTGAGCCCACTCCCGCCCGTCACGATCATGAAGCCTTTCGTCCTCCTCTTCGCCTGCGTCGCCGGCCTCGTCGGTCACGCCGCCGGAGCCCCCGCCGACGCCACCTTCGCGGAACTCGCGGTCCCGGAGAAGCGCCTCGCCGCCCAGCAGGCTATCCTCGACCACTCCCGCGGCTTCACCAACGCCTCGCCCGAAGCCAAGGCCTGGTTTGAGCGCGTGCGCACGGCGGCCAAGACCGTCGAAAATCCTGAGGCGCAGGCCGCGCTGCAGCAGGTCTTGCTCTTCGATCCGAACACCAAGCCGCGGCTCCCGCTCAATCCAAAGCAGCCGAACACCTACGAGGATCCGGAAGGCACCACCCCGGAGACCAAGCTCGCCCACCTCGAGCGCGTGCTCGATCAGCGCCGCTCCGCCAAGGAGTATCCGCTGACCGTCGAAGAGCTCGTCGCGCTCACGAAGCATGAGGATTTCGCCACCGCCCAGCGCGCGAACCGACTGCTCCGCCGCGTCAGTTCCTCCGCCGCTGCTCCGATCCTCTGGGAACGTCTCGCCAAGCTCTCGCAACGTTCGCAGGTGCAGGAAGTGGAGGATGAGATCCTCCGGTTGCCCTTGTCTCAGGCCATCAAGCATACCCCGGTCGAGTTCGCCGGCACCTCGCTCGCTTCCAAGGCGGCCTGGGTCCGCATCGCTGCCGTCCGCGCTTCCAAGAGTTCGAAAGTGCGCACCGCCCTCAAGGCCGCGCTGCTCCCGCTGCTCAAAGGTCCGGCCAACGAACTAACCGAAGCCGCCTGGGCCGCCGTGCCCCGGATCTTCGCCGAGGCCGACCGCGCCGCGCTGACGGAGGCCGCGCAAGGCCTCTCCGAGCGACTCGCGCCCAAGGCCAAGGCCGCGTTGGAAGCCTTGCCCGCCAAGTAATCCTCCCGTCGCTTGTCGCTTGCCGTGGGGCGGGGTGACCCTTGCTATGGTCGCATGTCGCCCGTGGCCAACAAGGACAACTCCCCGAACCTGATCCTCGCCGGATTCATGGGCACGGGGAAGTCCGCGCTCGGACGGCAGCTGGCGAAGCGCTGGCGCCGGCCTTTCTACGACACCGACGAACTCGTCGAGAAACTCGCGGGCGCCACGATCGCCGACATCTTCGCCCAGCACGGCGAGGAGCACTTCCGCGGCCTTGAGCGCCAGGTCGTCGAGTCCATGCTGCCCGACTGCGGCGCCGTCATCGCCTGCGGCGGCGGCCTCGTCGTGCCTCCCGGCATGGGTGAGCTCGTCCGTTCCAAGGGGATCGTCGTGACGCTGTTCGCTTCCGTGGACACCATCCTGCGCCGCACGGCCGGCAACTCCCGGCGTCCGCTGCTCAAGGGCGAAGACCCCGAGGCCCGCATCCGCGAGCTCATGAAGAAGCGCGAGCAGGCCTACATGCAGGCGGGCATCGCCGTCTACACCGACGGACGTTCGCTGCAGCAGCTCTGCGTGATCGTCGAGCGCGTCTACGAGCGCGAGGCGCGGGCCTTGCTCAGGTCGCGTCCGAAGCCGGAGTGACGAACGGGTCGCCTTCGGGCGGCTCGTCGCGGAACCGTTGCACGACGGCGAGGAACTCCGACCGGTCGACCGCGAAGGCGCCCAGGCTGGCCAGGTGCGCCGTCGGCACCTGGCAGTCGATGAGGACGTAGCCGGCGGCGGCGAGGCGGGCGACGAGCGTCGCGAAGCCGACCTTGGAGGCGTCGGCCTTGAGGTGGAACATCGATTCGCCGTGGAAGAGCCGGCCGAGCGCGACGCCGTAGAGGCCGCCGACCAGTTCGCCTTGCCAGGATACCTCGATGCTGTGGGCCACGCCGCGGCGGTGCAGGTCGCAGTAGGCGGCGATCATCTCCTCGGTGATCCAGGTGCCGTCCTGGCCGGGGCGGGGGACCTCCGCGCAGCGTCGCATGACGGTCTCGAAGGCCCGGTCGAAGGTCACCGACCAGCCTGCCTTGCGCATCGTCTTGCGCAGGCTGTCGGTGAGGCGGAAGTCCGCCGGACGCATCACGAACCGCGGATCAGGGCACCACCATTTCACCGGTTCGCCGGCGGAATACCAAGGGAAGACGCCGGCGCGATAGGCGCCGATGAGGGTGTCCGCGTCCAGCCTGCCTCCGCGGGCCAGCGGCGCCTGCGTAGGGCCTTTCGCCGGGTCTCCGCGGGTCCATTCCTGCATCGGCGGACAGTCGCCGAGGCGGAGCCCGCGGGCAAGTTCAGTCCTTGGTGATGTTGTAGACCGACGGGATCGAGATGCCGAGCTCGGCGGCGATCTCGCGGACCGGGGCGCCCTTGCGGCGCATGGCCTGGGCCTTGTTGCGCATGCTGTCCGAAATCTGGGCGCGGGCGCGGTTGGGGCGTGAGAGCAGCTTGATCAGACGCTTGGCCAGCTCGGGCTTCGAGAGGCTCGCGACTTCGCGTTCGATCATCGACTGGCGCTCGCTGTGCTCGTCTTCCCAGGCCTGCACGGCCAGGTCGCGGGCCTTGGAGAGGGCGGCGCGGACATAGGCGTCCTTGGAGCTGAAGGCGGAGGGGTCGAGGTCGATTTTCATAAGTGGGTGCGGAGGTTCGGGCGTCACCTGAGTTTGTCTCCGACAATCCTGAGGTTAGGCCAGCACCCTCAAGGGTTTTATAATATTCCCAATTGTCAAACTTTGGTAAAAAAATTTCACCCTAACCGCCGCCGCCATCCTCCTGCGTCTGTCTCACTTGCTCCATTCCAACATCCGGCGGAGCGGAATCTCCGCGGCGGCCCGGATGCTTTCAGGCAGCGCGATCTCGGGCGTGCCGTCCCGCAGGCAGTCGCGGACCTTCGTCAGCGTGTTCATCTTCATGAACTTGCAGTCGTTGCACGAGCAGCGGTCGGTGGGCGCGGCGACGAACGTCTTGCCGGGCACTTCCTTGCGGAGGCGGTGGATCATCCCAGATTCCGTCGTAATGATGATGGTATTCGCCGTCTGCTGCTTGCACCAGCCGACCATGAGTTCGGTGGAACAGACCATGTCCGCCAGGTCGCGCACGGCTTCGGTGCATTCGGGGTGGGCGACGACCGGCGCGCCCGGGTGGGCGGCCTTGGTCCGGAGCAGCGCGCCCGGCGTGAACTGCACGTGGGCGTAGCAGTTGCCCGGCCACAGCTGCATGGCGCGGCCGGTCTTGCCGGACACCCAGCGGCCGAGGTTCTGGTCGGGGACGAAGAGGATCTTCCGGTCCGCGGGCACGCGGCTGACGATCTTCGAGGCGTTGCCGCTCGTGACGATGACGTCGCAGAGCGCCTTCACCGCGGCGCTGCAGTTGATGTAGGCGACGACGTAGAGCGAAGGGTCGGCGGCCTTGGCGGCGGCGAGCTTCTCCGCGGGGCAGGAGTCGGCGAGCGAGCAGCCGGCGGCGAGGTCGGGCAGCAGCACGCGCCGCGTCGGGTTCACGATCTTGGCCGTCTCGGCCATGAAGTGGACGCCGCAGAAGACGATCGTGGACTGCTTGGCTTCGGCGGCCTTGTAGGCGAGGCCGAGCGAATCACCCACGTAGTCGGCCACGCCCTGGATGTCTTCGCACTGATAGTTATGCGCGAGGATGAGGGCGTCCTTGGCCTTCTTCAGCGCAAGGACTTCCTTCTGCAGGTCGGACAAGGGCGTCCCGCCGGCGGGCAGGGGCGGGAAGACGGAGGCGGTCGGATAGGTGATCATGGGCGGGCGTTCTTGCGGCGCGGGCAGCGCTCGTTGAGGCAGGCGGCGGTGACCTGGAGTTTCTGGGAGATCGGGCGCATGCCGTGCTTGGCGGCGACGGCCTTGCCGTACCACTCCATGAACGGCGCGTCGACCTCGACGATCGAATCGCAGTTCTCGCAGATGAGCTGGGCGCGGAAGGTCTCGCTGCCGGCCTCGGCGAGGTAATATTTCTGGTCGCGGCCGACGTCCATCTCGCGGATGACGTTGCTGCCGACGAGGAGGGGCAGGGCGCGGTAGATCGTCGCGCGGGAGACGCTGCGGTCGATCGAACGGGCTTTCTTCAGCAGGTCCTCGGCGGTGTAGTGCCCCTGGATGGCCCGGGCCGCCTCGAAGACGGCCATCCGCTGACGGGTCGCCCGCAGCCCCTTCTCGGCGATGAACGCCTTGAAGGCTCCCGATTGCACCGCGGATTCTGGATTGGGTTGCTTGGGCATGCCGATTTGAGACACTTTTGATACTGAAAGCCCGTCGCGTCAACACGGGACGCGTCATTGACACCCGCCCCTCGTAGCCCTTCATTTGCCCTCTTTTCCCTCAGGGAAGCCCGCCTACCGATGACCCAGAATACGGACGACCTACGCATCCGCAGCCAGCACCCCCTGCTGACTCCCGCCCTCGTGCTCGCCGAACTGCCGGTCTCGGAGCGCGCCGCCGAGGTCGTCGCCGCCGCCCGCCGGGACGCCGCCAAGGTGATCTCGGGCCAGGACGACCGTCTGATGGTCATCGTCGGACCTTGCTCCGTCCATGACACCAAGGCCGCCCTGGAATATGCCGCCCTCCTGAAGAAGGAAGCCCGGAAGCATGCTTCCGAGCTCCTCGTGGTGATGCGCGTCTACTTCGAGAAGCCGCGCACCACGGTCGGCTGGAAGGGGCTCATCAACGACCCGCAGGTCGATGGCTCTTTCCGCATCAACGACGGCCTCCGCCTCGCGCGCGGCCTGCTTTCGCAGATCGCCGAAGCCGGCCTGCCGGCCGCGACCGAGTTCCTCGACCCGATCACGCCGCAATACGTGGCCGACCTCGTCGCCTACGGCGCCATCGGGGCGCGCACCACGGAAAGCCAGATCCACCGCGAGCTCGCCTCCGGCCTCTCGATGCCCGTCGGCTTCAAGAACGGCACCGACGGCTCGGTCCAGGTCGCCGTCGACGCCTGCCTCTCGGCCCGTTCCTCCCACTGGTTCCCGTCCGTCACCAAGGACGGCGTCGTCGCCATCTTCCAGACGTCGGGCAACCCTGACGCGCACGTCATCCTGCGCGGCGGCTCCCGCACCGGCCCGAATTACGGCGCCGAATTCGTGACCGACGCCGCGGCCCGCATCCAGAAGGCCGGCCTCACGACCCGTCTCGTCATCGATTGCTCCCACGGCAACAGCTCCAAGGACCATCGCCGTCAGCCGCTCGTCGCCGCCGACATCGCCGCGCAGGTCGCCGCGGGCTCCCGCGTCATCGCCGGCGTGATGATCGAGAGCCATCTCGCCGAAGGCCGTCAGGACTGGAAGGGCAAGGAGGCTTCGGCCTACGGCTGCAGCATCACCGACGCCTGCATCTCCTTCGAACAGACCGTCCCCGTGCTCGAGGGACTCGCCGCCGCCGTCCGCGCCCGTCGCGCCCTGCCGGCTTCCTGAACTTCGCCATGAACTCCGTACTCAAGCTCATCCTCGACGGGGAAGCCCTCGACACCGCGCAGATCGGCCGCATCCTCGGGATGGGCGCCGAAGCCGTGGACCGCGAGCTGGCGGCCTTGCGTCAGCAGGGCGTCCTCCTGGGCATGCGTCCGGTGCTCAACCCGGGCTTCGAGTCCGAACACCGCGTCCGCGCGGTCATCGAGATCAAGGTCCGCACCGAAGGCGTCGGCGGCTTCGACGCCATCGCCGAGCGCATCGCCGCCTTCGAGCAGGTCGAGAGCTGCTACCTGATGTCCGGCGGCTACGACCTCCTGGTCGTCGTCACCGCCGACAACCTCTACAAGGTCGCCGGCTTCGTGCACGAGCGACTGGCCCGCATCGACGGCGTCCAGGGCACCTCCACCCACTTCTTCCTCCGTGCCTACAAGAAGGACGGCTTCGTCGTCTCCGCCGACGGCGCCGGCCGCGACCGTCCCTCGGTCAGCCCCTGAGCCCCGCCTGACCATGGATTCCTCCGGACGTTTCGTGGCGCGGCATGTCGCGACCTTGCCCAAGTCGGGCATCCGCGACTTCTTCGCCATCGTCTCCAAGATGAAGGACGCGGTCTCGCTCGGCATCGGCGAGCCCGACTTCGTCACGCCTTACCACATCCGCGAAGCCGCGATCTCGTCCCTCGAGAAGGGCCGCACCTCCTACACGGACAACCGCGGTACGCAGCAGTTCCGCGAGGAGATCTCGCGCTACGTGGCCCGCCATTACGGTCCGGAATACGATCCCGAAACCGAGATCCTTGGCACCATCGGCGTCTCCGAGGCCCTCGACATCCTCCTGCGCGCCACCCTCAACCCGGGCGACAAGGTCCTCTACCACGAGCCCTGCTACGTGAGCTACGCCCCGAGCGTCGCGCTCTGCCACGCCGAGGCCATCCCGATCCGCACCGTCTCCGCCGACCAGTTCGCGCTCGATCCGGCGGCCCTGCGCGCCGCCTGGCAGCCGGGCTGCAAGCTCCTCGTCCTCAACTTCCCGACCAACCCGACCGGCGGCACCGCCGACCGCGCCAAGCTCGAAGCCATCGCGAAGTTCGCCATCGAGAAGGACCTGCTCGTCGCTTCCGACGAGATCTACTCCGAACTCACCTTCGAAGGCGACCACGTCTCGATCGCGTCGCTCCCGGGCATGCGCGAACGCACGGTCTTCCTGCATGGTTTCTCGAAGGCCTTCGCGATGACCGGTTTCCGCATCGGTTACGCCTGCGGCCCCGCCGCCGTCATCGACGGCATGCTCAAGGTGCACCAGTACGGCATCATGTGCGCCCCGATCATGAGCCAGGAGGCCGCCGTCGAGGCGCTCCGCAACGGCCGTGATTCGATGCTGCACATGCGCGACAAGTACCGCGAGCGCCGCGACTTCATCGTCCGCCGCTTCAACGAGCTCGGGCTGAAGTGCCATCTCCCGCGCGGCGCGTTCTACGCCTTCCCGGACATCACTTCGACGGGCATGGATTCGATGACCTTCGCCCAGAAGCTGCTCGAGCAGCAGAAGGTCGCCATGGTCCCCGGCACCGCCTTCGGCGCGGCCGGCGCCGGCTTCTGCCGGGCTTCGTTCTCGACCAGCTACGAGCGCATCCACGAGGCCGGCGAGCGGATCGCCCGCTTCCTGGACGGCATCCCGCGTCGCTGAGCATCCTTGCTTGCTAGCCGGGCGGGTAGCCCTGACTGTCGTCCCATGGAACGGAACACTGAACTTTCCCGCGCGGTAGCCATCGTGGGCCGTCCCAACGTCGGCAAGAGCCGCCTGTTCAACCGGCTCGTGGGACGGCGCATCTCGATCGTGCACGACCAGCCGGGCGTCACCCGTGACCTGATCACGGCCGACGTCTTCGAAGGCCGCTACACCCTCATGGACACCGGTGGCATCGGCCTCTACCGCGCCGAGCTGACGCCCAAGGTCGTGGCCGACGCCGTCGAGGAGCAGGTGGACTTCGCCCTCGCCGCCGCGGCGCTCGTGCTCCTCGTCGTCGACGCCTCCGAAGGCTGCGCCGCGCTTGACCTCGAGGTCGCCGCGAAGCTCCGCCAGGCCGGCAAGAAGGTGATCGTGATCGCGAACAAGGCCGACACCGAGGAGCGCGACGGGCTGATGTCCGAGTTCTTCGCCCTCGGTTTCGGCGAGCCTCTCCTCATCTCGGCCGAGCACGGCCGCGGCATCCCGCAGCTCCAGGCCCTCATCCTCAAGCTGCTCGGACCCGAGCCGGAGACGCCCCGCGAAGAAGGTCCGCGCCCGATCCGTCTCGCCCTCGCGGGTCGTCCCAACGTCGGCAAGAGCTCCCTCGGCAACCGTCTGCTCGGCGGCTCGCGCCTCATCGTCAGCGAAGTCGCCGGCACCACGCGCGATCCCGTGCGCGCGCGTCTCTCCCGCACCAAGGCCGACGGCAGCCAGGCGAAGTTCTCGCTCGTCGACACGGCCGGCCGCCGCACCGCGAACAAGCGCGACACCCTCGACTTCTTCTCGCAGATCCGCGCCGACGAGATCCTCGCCGAGACCGACGTGGTCTTCCTGGTGCTCGACGCCGGCCAGGGCGTCACGCGCATCGACAAGCAGCTCGCGGGCGAGCTCGCCCTCCTGGGCTGCGGCCTCGTCATCGTGGTCAACAAGTGGGACCTCGCGAAGACGGCTTTCCGCGAGAAGAACATCGACGGCTTCGAGGACGAGGAGGAGTTCCGCGCGAAGTTCCGCTCCGCCATCCGCCGCGAGCTCTTCTTCCTGCCCGATCCGCCCATCCTCTTCGTTTCCGCCCAGACCGGCCTCCGCGCCGAGGACATGCTCGACGCCGCCGAAGGCGTCTTCGTCCGCGCCGGTACGGCGATCTCGACCGGCCGCCTCAACCGCGTCGTCCAGGACCTGATGATCAAGCGGCCGCCCCGCATGGTCTCGGGCAAGCGCTTCAAGTGCTACTACGTGACGCAGGTCTCCAAGCGTCCCATCCGCTTCCGGCTGTTCTGCAATTCCGAGGAACGCCTCGAGGACGCGTACCAGCGCTTCCTCGTGAAGGGCGTGCATGAGAGCTTCGACCTCGCCGGTGTCCCCCTCTTCCTCGACATCGTGGGCAAGCCCAAGCAGACCGGGCGTCGCGCAGGAGGTTCCGGCGCCGCCGGCGGCGCTCTGCCCGGCGAAGAGGGCGAGGCCCGCAAGCCGACCGCCAAGGTCCCCGGCAAGGCCGTCATCTCGGCCGCGCCGAAGAAGGCCGTGGGGCCGTCCGGACCGCGTCTGGGCAAGTCCAAGAATCCGCGCAGCAAGGTCGGTCCGGTCCGCAAGAAATCCTACACCCGCTGGGATAAGCCGCGTTCGCTGAAAGGCCGCGCCGCGCGCCAGGCCCGCAAGTAACGCATGCCCCGGAGACTGGTCCTGCTCGGTTCGGATGAGATCGCGCTCCCGGCTTTCGCCGCGGCCCGCGCCTTGCCCGACACCGAGGTCGTGGCCGTCTACACGCAGCCGGACCGTCCCGCCGGCCGCGGTCAGGAAGTCCGCCCGAACCCCGTCGCCGCCTGGGCCCGCGCCGAAGGCCTGCTTCTGCGTCAGCCTGAGAAACTGGGCCCGGAGGATGCCGCGCAGCTCGCCGCGCTCGGCGCCGACCTCGGCGTGGTCATGGCCTACGGGCAGCTGCTGAAGTCGGACTTCCTCGCCGCCACCCGTCTCGGCTTCGTCAACTTCCACGGCTCGTTGCTGCCCGCCTTGCGCGGCGCGACGCCGGTCGAAGGCGCCCTCGCGCTCGGTCTCCCGGAGACGGGCGTCTCGCTCCAGCAGGTGGTGCTCAAGCTGGATGCGGGTCCTTTGCACGCTTCGCGCGGCCTTCGTCCTCAGCCGGGCGAAGCCCGCGCCGCTCTTCGCGCCCGCCTCGGCGTCGTCGCCGGCGAACTCGCGGCCGCCGCGTTGCCCGCGGTGCTCGCAGGGACGTCGATCCCTGTGCCGCAGGACGAATCCCTCGTCACTTACGCGCGTCGTCTCAACCGGGCCGACGCGCCTCTCGATTTCCGTCAGCCGGCGACCGCGCTGCGTCAGCGCGTGCTCGCGCTCGAAGGCTGGCCGGGTTCGACCTTCGACCACCGTTGCGTCACGATCAAGGTCGGCGCGGCGCAGGCGGAGGAGGGCGGTCCGGCCGGCGTTCCCGGCCGGATCCTCGCCGCCGACCGCTCCGGCGTCCGCGTCGCCTGCGGTCAGGGTGTCCTGGTGCTTACTCACCTGCAGCGCCCGGGCGGCAAGATGCTCCCGGCGGGAGAGTTCCTGGCGGGCTTCCCTTTGGCCGTCGGCGAGACGCTCGCTTCCGCCGACATGCCGGCCTTCGTCGCTTCGGCCCCGTTCCCCCGGGCGCCCAAGGCGTAATCGCTTGATAAGCATTCCCCGCCTGCTGTCATAGGGTCATGCGCGCCGTCCTTCTCTGCCTCAGCCTGGCCGCGGGCGCCTTGGCGCAGCCGAAGGATCTTGCTTTGCAGCAGGTCACGGGCGGCGTCTTCGCCGGTTTTTCGGAAGATGCGAAGGCCGAGAAGGTCTGGGAGGCTTCCGCCCGGGAGATGCGTCCGGCCGCGAAGGAAGGCCAATGGGAGATGACGGACATCACACTGCTTTCGTTCCGCGACGCCCGGCCGCTCGCCCGCTTCGTCAGTCCCAGCGGCGTGATGACGCCGGCCGCGCGGGCCGCGCAGGGCACGGACATCCTCCGCGCGAAATCGCCGAGCTTCGAGCTGGCCGGCAAGGGCTGGAATTGGCGTTCGACCCCGCAAGGCGACTCTTTCGCGATCCTCTCGGAAGTCGTCGCCGAACTCGATCTCGCCAAGCCCGCGGCTCGCCGCCTTCGCCTGCGCGCCCTCCGTCTCGACGCCTCTCCTGCGCCCGGCGGGACGCTCATGGTCTTCGAGGGCGGCGTGGTCGCGGAGCGCGCGGGCGAGCGCACTACCTGCGAGCGCCTTGAATGCCTGGTCAGCGACGGTCCCGGCGGCGACGCCGAGGTGCGTTCGCTCGTCGCCACCGGGCGCGTCGTGCGCGTGGTCGGCGCCCAGACCTTGCGCGGCGACCGCGCCGCCTTCGATCCTAAGGAAGATTCCGCTGAACTCGTCGGTCACGTCGAGATCGACGAGCCGGAGGCCAAGGGTTCCGCCCAGCGCCTCCGCCATCAGCCCAAGCTGGGACTCACGGAACTTTATGCCGGCGACGGCCAGCCGGTGCGCCTGCAGCTGCGTCGCAAGCAGGAGGCGCCGGCCGACCTCACCGGCGCGCGCGTCACGCTGCGTCGCGAAGCGTCCGCCGGGATCACCCGCATCGAGGTCCAGGATGACGCCACCTATGTCTCCGCCGATGCTCGCCTGAGCGCCCGTCGGATGGTCGCCACCGAAGATCGCGCGGGCGACGGTCAGCTCGAGGCCTCCGGTGAAGTCAGAGGCCGGCTGGAAGGTTCCGAATTCAGTTCCGGTCGGGCCCGTTGGGATCGCAAGACCCGCGTCGTCGACCTCAACGAGAGCCCTCGTCTCCGCGAGAAGCGCGGTCTGGAAGCGGCGGGTTTCTCCATCCGCACCGACGCGCTCAAGGACCGCCTCGAGATCCGTTCGGCGCCGGGTGAGCGCGCCGCCCTGCGTCTTCCTGCCGAGGAAAACGGCGGCGTGCCCGGTCTGGCCGAGGCCGACCAGATCGTCGTCGTCACCGAGGACGGCGCGATGCAGGCCCAGCTGCTCGGCGCGGTGCGTTACGTCGCCGGCCAGGTCGTCACCTCTTCCGACCAGATGGTCGCCTTCGCCTTGCCCGTGCCGAAGAAGCGCGGCGAATACGCCCTGAACAAGGTCATCCTGGCCGGCACGGTCCGCTATGCCCAGCCCGGCCTGCGCTGCCTCGGCGAACGCCTTGACCTCACTCCCGCGGTCCAGGTCGAGGAGATCCTCGCGCAGGACGCGCTCGTCGGCCAGCCGCGTCTCCTGACCTTGTCGGGCGGCGTGGGACCGACCCGTCCGCGCCTGTTCCTTTCGCAGGGCGCGGGCCAGGAGGTCGGCTTCCTCGCGGACGCGCATGAGGTGCTGCATACTCCGGCGCTCACCAAGTTCTTCCTGCGGGGCGACGTCTCGATCGACTCCGCTTCCACGGACGCCACCTGCGACCTGCTGGAAGGACTGGCTTCGCCCGATAAATCCGGCCGTCTGGTGGCCCGCCGCGTGGTCGGCCGCGGCAACGTGGGCGTCGTCGCCGGCGGCGCCAGCGCGAAGGGGCGGAGCCTGGAGATGAATCCTGAACTGGGCACGGCGCGTCTGTTCGGCGACGCGCGGATCCTCGACAAGAACGGCAACGAAGGCGTGCCCGCCAAGGAGGTCACTTACGACCACAAGGCCAAGGCCTGGCGCATGGATTCCGCTCCGGACGACCTGAATCCCGGACAGGTGGTCCGCCCGAAGATCTTCCTCGGCCGTGACTTCACCTTGCCGGAGGTCAAAAGCCTCGACAAGGCACGCTGACCGCTTTCCTCTTCTTCGCATGGCCGCATCGAGCGACAAGGGCGTCATCCGGGCGCAGGCCTTGGCCAAGCATTACGACGCCAAGGTGGCCGTCCAGGACGTCAGCCTCAGCTTGCAGGCAGGCGAGATCGTCGGTCTGCTCGGTCCGAACGGGGCCGGCAAGACCACCACCTTCTACATGGTCGTCGGACTCATCCCGGCGACGCATGGCCGCGTCTTCCTCGACGGGCAGAACATCACCGCGGAGCCCATGTGGCGCCGGGCGCGCGCGGGCGTCGGTTACCTCCCGCAGGAAGCCTCCGTCTTCCGCAAGCTCACCGTCTGGGAGAACGTCATGGCCGTGGTCGAGACGCTCGACCTCAACGAGCGTGAACGCAAGGAACGAACGGCGGAGCAGCTGGCCGAGCTCGGGCTGGAGAAACTCGCGCGTCAGCCGGCGTTCACCCTTTCCGGCGGCGAACGTCGCCGTCTGGAGATCGCCCGCGCCCTGGCCACCCGCCCGCGCTTCCTGCTCATGGACGAGCCGTTCAGCGGGGTCGACCCCATCTCGGTCGCCGAAGTCCAGGCCATCATCCGCAAGCTCAAGGGCAGGGGCATCGGCATCCTGATCACGGATCATAACGTCCGGGAGACCCTCACCATCGTGGACCGGGCCTACCTCATCCACCAGGGGCGCGTCCTCGTCTCCGGGACCCCCGCTGAAATCGTGGACAATCCCGAAAGCCGACGCCATTATCTGGGCGAAGGTTTCAAACTCTGACGTCCATGTCCGACCCCGCTCCCGATACGCGCCCCGAATCCGTCTCGGTGCGTGAGTTCCTCACGTCCTTCCAGGACATGCTGCAGATGGAGCTCCTCGCCGGGGCCGAAGGTCTCGACAACATGATTTCGGAGAAGTCGTTGAACCGTCCGGCCCTCGCCGTCACGGGATACTTCAAGGAGTTCGCCCACAGACGCCTGCAGCTGTTCGGCGCCGGCGAGATGGCCTACCTGAGCGATCAGTCCGCCGACGTGCGCGAGAAGCTCCTCGCCGACGTCTTCTCGAAACGGATTCCCGCCGTGGTCATCTCCCGCGGCCTGGAAGTCGATGACGTCCTGCTGCGTTGCGCCGACCGCCATCGCGTCCCGTTGATCCGCACCCAGCTCAAGTCCAAGGACTTCTCGGCCGAGGCCACCGTCCTGCTGGAGGAGAAATTCGCCCCGCGCACCAACATCCACGCGACGTTGGTGGACATCAAGGGCGTCGGCGTGCTCATGCGCGGCGCCTCCGGCGTGGGCAAGAGCGAGTGCGCCCTCGCCCTCATCGAGCGCGGCCACTCGTTGGTCGCGGACGATTACGTGATCGTGACCTTGATCGGCGACCGCGAGCTGCAGGGGATGGCGAAGGAGCTCAACCGCGGCTACATGGAGTGCCGCGGCATCGGGATCATCAACGTCGCCTCGATCTTCGGCGTGCGTTCCGTCCGGCGCGAGAAGCGCGTGGACCTCGTCGTCACCTTCGTCCTGTGGCAGCCCGGCATGGACGAGGAACGCTCGGGCCTGGAGGTGGAGACCTACGAGATCCTCGGCCGCAAGGTGCCGCATATGACGATCCCGGTGCGTCCGGGACGTGACATGGCGCGGTTGGTCGAAGTGGCCGCCTCGGTGCAGGCGCTCCGGGCCATGGGCCATGATTCGGCCAAGGAATTCAGCGACCGCCTCATCCAGTTCATGGCGAAGGACAAGGCGGGCGAGGCCTGAGCTACTTCTTCCGTCCGTCCCAGCGGCAGTCGGCCATCACGCGGAGGCAGACTTCGCGCAGGTCGAACAGCGTGGCTTCGAGGTCGTGCGCCGCTTCGGCCGACGAGAGGCGCGCGGCGGCGGGCAGTCCGGCGGTGAGGCCGATCGAGTAGTTGATGGCCGCGAGGGCGCGTTTCATGTGCACGAGCGCCAGGGGGAGGTCGCCGGTGTCCGTGGCGTTGATGGCCATGACCATCTGGTGCTGCGCGTCCCAGAAGGAGTGGATGATGTCGGTGGCTTCGAGGGGGGTGAGCTGCGCGCCGGCGTCGACGCAGAGGCGGCGGAAGGACTGCGTGAGCTGCAGGGAAAGCGCCCGGGCGACGACGTAGACCGGGTGCTGGTGGATGCAGTAGGGAAGGTCGGGTCCTTCGTCCTCGTCTTCGTTGACTTCTTCGGGGCCTTCCCCGGGGGCCCAGTCGGCGTTCTCCCAGCCCATGCGGCGGGCGCTGATATCCAGCCGGTCAGGCAGGTTCTTGACCTCGTTGTAATACGACAGGAAGCGCCCGACCTCGAGGTCGTTGCGCTGCAGGTAGCCGGACCAGTCCGCTTCGCCCCATGAGGCGTTGCCGGAACCGTCGAAGTCGCCCTGGGGTTGGTCGCCATCGTCCATGGGGTGCATCATTGGGTGCTTTCCCCCCGTTGCAAACCCCTTGTGGTGAAAATGCCTTGTCCCGGTCGCCCCGAACGTGGCTAATCCGTCATGGCCTTGGCCCTTCCTGACCTGACCGCCGCCCTGTCGGCCGGTCGCGACCTCGCCCCTGCGGAGGCCGCCGCGGCCGCCTTGGCCATGGCTGACGCCGCCGTCACGGATGCGGACAAGGCGGCCTTCCTGCTGGCCCTGGCGCGCAAAGGAGAGACGGCCGCGGAAGTCACCGGCTTCGCCCGCACCTACCGAGACCTGGCCCGCCGGACCGACTTCGGCGACTGGCCGGCGAAGGCCATCGACATCGTGGGGACCGGCGGCGACCGCTCCGGCAGCTTCAACATCTCCTCCGCCAGCGCGCTCATCGTGGCCGCGGCCGGCGTGCCCGTGCTCAAGCACGGCAACCGTTCGATCACTTCGAAGTCGGGCAGCGCCGATTTCCTCGCCGGGCTCGGCGTCGTGCTCGACGCCGCGGACGAGCAGCTGCTCCGCGGCCTGCGCGAGGCGAACTTCTGCTACCTCTACGCGCCGGCTTTCCATCCGGCGTTCAAGGCCGTGCTCGGCGTGCGCAAGCAGCTGGCCGAGGGCGGCGCCAAGACCGTCTTCAACGTGCTCGGGCCGCTCATCAACCCCGCGCGCCCGGCGTACATGGTCGTGGGCGTCTACGATGAACGC
>JBEDDU010000052.1:0-2854 GCA_041176065.1 Verrucomicrobiota bacterium
AAAGCCTCCGGGGTGGTCTCGGGCTTGACGACCAGCACAGGGAGGGACGAGGCGGAAGCCGCGCTCTTGACCACGAGGGCGTCGTAGCGGGCGAGCGTTTCGGCGTCAGGCACCGCGCCGGTCGCGTAGTCGAACCAGATCGCATCGCGACCGAGGGAGGCCATCAGCGGGTGGAGCGGGCCCACGGCGGACTGCTCTTCGCCGGCGGCGTCGAGGTAAAGCACGCGGACGGGGCCGGACGTGGGCGCGGCGGAAGCGAGGACGGCGTAGCCGGCGGCGAGAAAGGCAGCAAGGAGGCGCATAGGGGTATGGAACAAGCCAAACGCGGCTAAGTTCGGAAGCAACCCGCAGAAACGTCAAAAACTGGGCAATCCCGACGCCGATGACGGCCGGCCTGTCGTAAAAATGAAAGACAGCGGCGGAACTCAGCCACTCGGCCAAAAAAACGGCGCCCTTTCGGGCGCCGTGTTCAGGGAGCGATCGCTCAGCGACCTCAGTGGTCGTGATGGTCGTGACCACCCGCGGCCGGCTTGCTCTCCTCCGGGAGGTCCGTGATGAGGCACTCGGTCGTGAGCAGGAGACCCGCGACGGAAGCCGCGTTGGTGATCGCGGTGCGCGTGACCTTGGTCGGGTCGACGACGCCGGCCTTGATCAGGTCTTCGTATTCGCCGGTGGCCACGTTGTAGCCTTCGGCGCCCTTGTGCTTGAGGAGGACTTCCTGGACGATGAGCGAACCTTCGACGCCGGCGTTGAAGCACAGCGTGCGGAGCGGCTCTTCGATCGCCTTGCGGACGATCTGGGCGCCGATCTTCTCGTCACCGACGAGGGAGGCGATCACGGAGTCGATGGCCTTGACGGTGCGCAGGAGCGCCACGCCGCCGCCGGGGACGATGCCTTCTTCGACGGCCGCACGGGTGGCGTGCAGGGCGTCGTCGACGCGGTCCTTCTTCTCCTTGAGCTCGGTCTCGGTCGCGGCACCCACGTGGATGACGGCGACGCCGCCGGCCAGCTTGGCGAGGCGTTCCTGGAGCTTTTCCTTATCGTAGTCGGAGGTGGTCTCTTCGATCTGGCGACGGATGAGCTTCACGCGGCCCTGGATGTCGGCGGACTTGCCGGCGCCCTGGATGACGGTGGTGTTCTCCTTGTCGACGACGACGCGCTTGGCGCGGCCGAGGTCGGCCACCTTGACGGACTCGAGCTTGATGCCGAGGTCTTCGGTGATGAAGCGGCCACCGGTGAGGACGGCGATGTCTTCCATCATGGCCTTGCGGCGGTCACCGAAGCCCGGGGCCTTGACGGCGCAGACGTTGATCGTGCCGCGGAGGCGGTTGACGACGAGGGTCGCGAGGGCTTCGCCTTCGATCTCTTCGGCGATGATGAGGAGCGGCTTGCCGGTCTTGGCGACCTCCTGGAGGAGAGGCAGCAGGTCCTTCATGGCGCTGACCTTCTTCTCGTAGAGGAGGATGTAGGCGTCTTCGAGGACGGCCTCGAGCGTCTCGGCGTTGGTCGCGAAGTACGGGGAGAGGTAGCCCTTGTCGAACTGCATGCCTTCGACGACGTCGAGGGTGGTCTCGATGGTCTTGGCTTCTTCGACGGTGATGGTGCCGTCCTTGCCCACGCGGTCCATGGCTTCGGCGATGATGTCACCGATGGACTCGTCCCAGTTGGCGGAGACGGTGGCGACCTGCTTGATCTCCTTGCGGTCCTTGACCTTCTTGGAGATCACGGCGAGTTCCTTGACGATCGCTTCGGCGGCCTTGTCGACGCCACGCTTGACGAAGATCGGGTTGGCGCCGGCGGCGACGAAACGGAGGCCTTCCTTGTAGATGGCTTCGGCCAGGACGGTCGCGGTGGTGGTACCGTCGCCGGCCTTGTCGGCGGTCTTGGAGGCCACTTCGCGCACCATCTGGGCGCCCATGTTCTCGTAGGGATCGTCGAGTTCGATCTCCTTGGCGACGGTGACGCCGTCCTTGGTGACCTTCGGGGCGCCGAATTTCTTGTCGATCATCACGTTGCGGCCCTTCGGACCGAGGGTGACCTTGACGGCGCGGGCGAGGATGGAGACGCCGTTGAGCACCTTGCGGCGGCCGGCTTCGTCGAACAGAATCTGCTTCTTGGACATGTTGGTGTGGTTTGAGAGTTAGGGTTGAGATTATTCGATGACGGCGAGGATCTCTTCTTCGCGGAGGAGGAGGTAGATCTCGTCGTTGAGCTTCACTTCGGTGCCGGCGTACTTGCCGACGAGGACCTTGTCGCCGACCTTGACGTTGAAGGCGACCTTCTTGCCGTCCTTGTCGAGGGCGCCGGTGCCGAGGGCGATGACCTTGGCTTCCTGCGGCTTCTCCTTGGCGGAGTCAGGGATGATGATGCCTCCCTTGATTTCTTCGGCCTCTTCGATGCGCTGGAGGAGGACGCGATCGCCGAGGGGCTTGACGCTGGGTTTGGTGTTTTTGGCCATGGTGGGTGTTTGGGTAGAGATATGTCCCGAAGGACGTGAGAGGGGTTGCAGAACAGATGCCAAAGCCCTTTCCCCTCGGTTTAGCAAACGATTAAGGGGTTTTTCTGGGGTCCGCCCTCTTGCCGACCCCCTAATCGGGTCAATGTTCCCTGTTTTGCCCGGGACACCGTGTCACACCCCTGAGACAGGGGTGTATTCGAGGGCTGGAGGACAAGAGGACCTGAGGACACGAGAGCCGACAGCGATGGCAAGAGGGCTGGAGGCTCGACCAGAAAATTACTTCGTTTGCCTGGTTTGGCGGGCCTTGATGAGACCGCCTAAGAGTCGGCCCACCCTCACGACCTGAGGCGATACCCGATCATAATCGGCGGCAGGCAGAGATCCGAAATCGCGGGA
>JBEDDU010000053.1:0-6918 GCA_041176065.1 Verrucomicrobiota bacterium
GCCGGAGGTTGTCCCGTGCTCTGCGTAATCGACCAAGAATGGCGGATTTTTTGGGTGGGAACGGGCGTCGGATTGGGGAGTCTATAAGACATGCCCCGCTTCCTGCCCCTTTGCGTCGCCGTGCTTGGTTGCCTCCTTTCGTTGTCCGCGGCCGACCGACCCAACATCCTCATGATCGTCTCCGACGACCATGCTTGGTTCGATCATGGTTTCCTTGGGGCCAAGGCGGTCAGCACGCCGCATCTCGACAAGCTCGCCGCGGATTCGCGGGCTTTCCCGCGCGGCTACGTCACCAATTCCCTCTGCGGCCCCAGCCTCGCCTCGATGCTGACCGGCCGCCACGTCCATCGTCACGGTCTGACGGGCAATGACCCCTTCATTCCGCCCGCGCCGGCCGTCGCCGGGGCCAAAGGCGCCGCCAAGGCCGCGGCGGCCAAACAGAAGAGCGCCGCCTTCCTCGAGGGGCGCGCCCAGATGGTGAAGCGCTTCCAGGAATCGCCCATCCTTCCCCGCATCCTCAGCGAGCAGGGTTATGTGAGCCTGCAGACGGGGAAGTGGTGGATGGGTCCGTATCATACCGGCGGCTTCACCGAAGGCATGACCAAGGGAGGGCGCCACGGCGACGAGGGCCTCGACATCGGCCGCAAGACCTTGGCGCCGATCACGGATTTCATCGGCCGGGCCAAGAAGGACGGCAAACCCTTCTTCATCTGGTATGCGCCGATGATGCCGCATGACCCGCACACCCCGCCGGAGCGTTTGCTCGCCAAGTATCGCGACAAGTCCCCGACGCCGCAGGCCGCCAGGTATCACGCCATGGTGGAGTGGTTCGACGAGACCGTCGGCGAGCTCCGCGCCCATCTCGACAAGGAAGGCCTCACGCGGGACACCATCATCCTCTACGTCGTCGACAACGGTTGGATCCCGCGCACGGACAAGCCGGTGGTCGATTTCGCGCGCTCCAAGCAGTCGCCCTTCGACGGCGGCGTGCGCACGCCGATTCTCGTCAGCTGGCCCGGCCGCATCAAGCCGGCCGTCATGACCGAGGCCGCCAGCTCGGTGGACATCATGCCGACGCTGCTGAAGCTGGCCGGCGCCCCGGTGCCGGCCGACGGCGACGGCGTCGACCTGCTCGATGACGCGGCCCTGCGCGCGCGGCCTTTCGTCGCCGGCCAGAACTCGACCCACGACATCCTCGACCTCGCCCGCCCCGCGGCCAGCCTGCGCTACCGCTGGCTCGTCGCCGGCGACCTCAAGCTGATCGTCTCGAGCGGCCTCAAGACCGGCGGCACGCAGCAGGGCTCCGGCGACGCCACCGAGCCGCCCCGCCTCTTCGACCTCAAGGCCGACCCGCATGAGCTGCGCGATCTCGCCGCCGAACGCCCCGAGGACGTGAAGCGCCTCATGTCCCAGCTCGACGGCTGGTGGGACGGACGCAAGTAAGCCCGGACTTTCCATCACGACATGAACACCACCCGCCTCCTCCTCGCCGCGCTCGCCGCCGCGCTCGTCGGCTGCCAGTCCGCCGACACCCCCGCTCCCGCCCCTGCGGCCAAGGCCGCCGCCAAGAAGGCTGCGAAGCCCGCGCCTGCCCAGTATGTCTTCTACGTCGGCACCTCCGGCGCCAAGGCCCAGGGCGTGCTCCGCTGCGTGCTCGACGGCAAGACCGGCAAGATCTCCGCGCCCACCGTCGCCGCCGAAGCCAAGTCCGCTTCCTACGTCGCGCTCAGCCCTGACGCCAAGTTCCTTTACGCCACCGCCGAGGCCGCCGAAGGCGCCGTCGCTGCTTACGCCGTCGAAGGCGAGAAGCTGCGCCTGCTGAACACCGAAGCCTCCAAGGGCAAGGGCCCGACGCACCTCGCCGTCGACGCCGCCCGCAAGAACCTGGTCGTCGTGAACTACGGCTCCGGTTCGACCACCGCGCTGCCGATCAAGGCCGACGGTTCCCTCGCCGCCGCGACCTCCTCGCTCCAGCACGTCGGCACGGGTCCCAACGTCGCCCGCCAGTCCGGCCCGCACGCCCACGGCGTCTACTTCCACCCGAAGTCCGGCCGCGCCTACGTCGCCGACCTCGGTACGGACGACATCTTCATCTACAAGTTCGACGCCGAGAAAGGCCTGCTCACGCCGAACAAGCCGAAGTCCGGCCGCGTCACCGCCGGCGAAGGTCCGCGCCACCTCGCCTTCCACCCCAGCGGCAAGTTCGCCTACGTGAACACCGAGATGGGCCTCAACGTCGTCGCCTTCTCCGTCGAACGTAACGGCGGCCTGAAGCAGCTGCAGAGCATCCCGACGCTGCCCGCCGGCGCCGACATCAAGGGCGTCTCCACCGCCGAGATCTTCGTCCGCCCCGACGGCAAGACGCTGTACGTCTCCAACCGCGGCCACGATTCCATCGCCGTCTACTCCATAGGCCAGGACGGCAAGCTCGCCCTCCTCCAGCACGTGCTCGGCACGCCCGCCACGCCGCGCGGCTTCGGTCTCAGCGCCGACGGCCGCTGGCTCGTCTGCGCCGGCCAGAAGTCCGGCACGCTCAACGCCTACAAGATCGCCCGCGACGGCAAGCTCATCGACACCAAGCAGTCGGTCGAAGCCCCTGCCGCCGCCGCGGTCGTGTTCGTTCCCTGAGGTCGCCTTCCCGATGCGTGGTCCGTTGCTCGCCGGTTTCTTCCTGACGACCGCCCTCGGGGCGGCGCCGGTCGACTTCGCCCATGAGGTGGTGCCGATCCTGCGGAAGCACTGCGGCGAGTGCCACACGGGCGACAAGAAGAAGGGCAGCTTCTCGATGAACACCCGCGCGTCGCTGCTCGAAGGCGGCGAGGGCGGCGTGGTGCTCTTCCCCGGACAGGCGGCGAAGGGACGCCTGCTCGAATCCATCGTCAGCGAAGATCCCGACGAACGCATGCCGCCGAAAGGGCCGCGCGTCACGCCCGCCGAGGTCGCCGTCCTGCGCGCCTGGGTGGAGCAGGGCGCCGTCTGGACCGAAGGGTTCGCCTTCAAGCAGCCGGCCTACGAGCCGCCGCTGCGTCCGCGCAAGCCGTTGCTGCCCGAAGCCAAGCGGGGCCGGACGCATCCGGTCGACCGCGTGCTCGACGGCTGGCTCACGGCGAAGGGCGCGCCGACGCCGCCCCCGGCCGACGACGCCACGTTCCAGCGTCGCGTCATGCTCGATCTCGTCGGCCTGCTGCCTTCCGCCGAGGAGGCGCGCGCCTTCGCGGCCGACACGCGGCCCGACAAGCGCGAGGCGCTCGTCCGCGCGCTGCTCGCCCGCGACGTCGACTACGCCGACCACTGGATGGTCTTCTGGAACGACCTGCTCCGCAACGACTACGCCGGCACCGGCTACATCGACGGCGGCCGCAAGCAGATCACCAGCTGGCTCTACCTCTCCCTGCTCACGAACAAGCCGTACGATCGCTTCACGCGCGAGCTCGTGGCGCCTTCCGCCGACAGCGAAGGCTTCGCGAAGGGCATCATCTGGCGCGGCGCGGTGAGCGCGGGCCAGGTCCCCGAGCTGCAGTTCTCGCAGAGCGTCTCCCAGACGTTCCTCGGCATCAACATGAAGTGCGCCTCGTGCCACGACAGCTTCACCGACCGCTGGAAGCTGCGCGACGCCTACGGCCTCGCCGCCATCTACGCGAACCGTCCGATGGAACTCGTCCGCTGCGACGTCCCCACCGGCAAGCCGGCCGTCGCCGCCTGGTTGTATCCTGAGCTCGGCCAGGTCGATCCCGCCAAGCCGCGCGAGGAACGCCTCGCCCAGCTCGCCGCGCTCATCACCCATCCGGAGAACGGCCGGTTCCAGCGCACCATCGTCAACCGCCTCTGGCACCGCCTGATGGGCCGCGGCATCGTGCACCCCGTCGACGCGATGCAGACCGAGCCCTGGAACCAGGACCTCCTCGACGTGCTCGCGAACCGCCTCGTCGAGTCGGGGTACGACCTCAAGGCCGTCCTCGCTTTCATCGCCACCTCGCAGGCCTATCAGTCCCGCGCCGAGATCCTCGCGCGTGACGCCGAGGACAAGGCCTACGCCTACCGCGGCCCGCGCGCCAAGCGTCTGACCGCCGAGCAGTTCGTCGACGCCGTCTGGCGCCTGACGGGCACCACTCCTTCGAAGATCGAGCCCAAGGTCCCGCGCGCCGCGCCGACCGCCGCGGTCGTGAAGAAACCCGTCGTCGAACCTTTGCTCGCCGCGCCGATCTGGTCGGGCGACATCGCCGGAGGCCGCGTGCCCGCCGCGGGCGAGACGCGCACGTTCCGCCGCCAGCTCGTGCTCGACGCCGACGTCGACGCGGCCACGTGCGTCGTCACCTGCGACAACGGCTACGACCTCTTCGTGAACGGCAGGAAGATCGGTTCCGGCGACAACTGGGCCGACCCGCAGAACTTCGACCTCTCCGTCGCGCTCCTGAAGGGCGCCAACCAGATCATGGTCGTCGGACGCAACGCCGGCGCCGGACCCAACGTCGCCGCGCTCTTCTTCCAGGTGAACGTCGCGCTCAAGGGCGGCGCCCGCGTGAAGATGGCGACCGACGCCTCGTGGGAATGGACGACGAGCATGCCCAACGCCCGCGGCGCCTTCGCCGCCGGCAAGGGCAAGCCGAAGGCCGCGGAGCCCGTCTGGCGGCCCGTCGCGCTCGTGAAGGGCGAAGCCTGGCGCAAGGCGCAGGCCCGCATGGCCGAGATGCTCGCCGGCGTCGAAGGCACGAGCAGCCTGCCCGCGCGCGCCGGCCTCGTGAAGTCCGACCTCCTGCAGCGCGCGCTCGGCCGCCCGAACCGCGAGCAGATCGTCTCGATGCGTCCCAACGAGCTCAGCACGCTCGAAGCCATCGATCTTTCCAACGGTCAGGCCCTGACGAACCTCCTCGCCGCCGGCGCCGCCAAGCTGAAGCGCCGCGCCTGGGCCTCGCCCGAGGCATTCGTCCGCTGGCTCTACCTCTCGTCGCTCAGCCGCGAGCCCGCCCCCGCCGAACTCAAGGTCGCCGTGGGCCTCGTCGGCGAAGATTTTTCCGAGCAAGGCATCGCGGACCTCCTCTGGGCCGTCTGCATGCTCCCCGAATTCCAGACCATCCGCTGACCGCCATGTCCTCCCCGCTGCCGCTTGACCCGTCCTTGCCCGAGCCGCTGGCCCGTCGCGAATTCCTCCGCATGCTGGCCGCCGCCGGCGCCGCCACGCTCTCGATGGGCGCCCCGCGCCTCCTCGCCGAAAGCGAGAAGGTCGTCCAGCCGACCGCGACCGCCGATGCCGTCATCCTGATCTGGCTCGCGGGCGGCATGGCCGCGCCCGAGACCTTCGATCCGAAGCGTTACGCGCCGTACGAGAAGGGACTCACCTACGACCGCGTGCTCAGCACGTTCCCGGCGATCCCGACGTCGGTCGACGGCGTGCGCATCTGCGAAGGCCTCGAGCACATCGCGCAGGTCATGGACCGCGGCACGCTGATCCGTTCGGCGGTGCAGCCCGACCTCGGCAGCATCCTGCATTCGCGCCACCAGTTCCACTGGCACACCGGCTACGTCCCGCCGCAGACGGTCGCCTGCCCGCATATCGGCGCCTGGATGGCCCGCGTGCTCGGCCCGCGCAATCCGGTCATGCCCGCCTTCATCAACATCGGCCAGCGCCTCGAAGGCGTCGGCGAGAGCGAGGAGCTCAAGGCCTTCACCACCGCCGGTTTCTTCGGCGGCGAATACGGGCCGATGAACCTGCCGTTTCCCGAGGAGGCCGCCGCCGCCGTGCGTCCGCCCAAGGGCATGGACGCCGGACGCTTCGTGAACCGCGACCGCGAGTTCCGCCGGCTCGTCGACGCGACGCCCGACCGCGACCTCCTCAGCGACCATCAGCACGCGTCGATGCTCCGCTCGATGGACAACGCCTACCGCCTGCTCAGCGCGAAGGAGCGCGCCGCGTTCGACATCTCGCTCGAATCTCCGGAGACGCAGAAGGAATACGACACCGGTCGTTTCGGCCGCGGCTGCCTGCTCGCCCGCCGGCTCGTCGAGAACGGCGCCCGCTTCGTCGAGGTCACCACGGAATACGTCCCGTTCTTCCAGTGGGACACGCACGGCAAGGGCCATGAGACCGTCGCGAAGATGCACGCCGAGATCGACCGCCCGATCGCGCGCCTCATCCGCGACCTCGAAGAGCGCGGGCTGCTCGACCGCACCTTGGTCGTCATCGCGAGCGAGTTCAGCCGCGACGCCATGATCGAAGGACGGCCCGGTTCGCAGGCGAAGGACCAGGCCTTCAACAAGTCCGGCGTCATCACCAGCCCCGACCATTACGGCCTGCACCGTCATTTCACCGGCGGCACGAGCGTCGTCATGTTCGGCGGCGGCGTGAAGAAAGGCCACGTCCACGGCGCCACCGCCGACGAACGTCCGCTGGTCGCGATCAAGGACCCCGTCTCGATCTCGGACATGCACGCCACGATCTTCCGCGCGATGGGCATCAGCCCCAAGACCGCGTTCGACGTCGAAGGCCGTCCGTTCTACGCGACCGTCGACGGCAAGGGCGTGCCGATCCCGATCTTCAGGGGTTGAGCGCGCGCAGCGGCGCGGCGTGCGCCGACACGGCGGACTCGATCAGCTCGCCCGTGCGGCGCATCGCCTCGTCGAGCGGCATCGCCGCGGGCTTGATGCCGATGAGCAGGTCGAACTGCGCGCGCAGGCCGGGCGAGTCATCGACCGAACCGGCGACGCCGGCGACCTTCTTGCCGAGACGACGCGCGAGGCGAGCGACGCCGACGGGGCCTTTGCCTTGCAGGCTCTGTTCGTCGAGGCGTCCTTCGCCCGTGATGACGAGATCCGCGGAGGCGACGCGCGCTTCGAGGCCGACTTGCGTGGCGACCATGTCGAAGCCGCTCACCAGGCGTCCGCCGAGGAAAGCCATCAGGCCGAAACCGAGACCACCCGCGG
>JBEDDU010000054.1:0-4614 GCA_041176065.1 Verrucomicrobiota bacterium
TGGCGCGGTCTACCTGGCGCTTGAGCATGCGGCAGAGGTCTTCGGCGTTATACTGGATCATGCCGAGGATGCGTTCCACGGAGTAGCCCGGGATGCTCTCCTCGATGTAGAAGCCGTCGGCTTCGTCGTCTTCGAGGAAGACGTGGGCCTCGTTCACGCGGCCGAAAAGGTTGTGGAGGTCGCCCATGATGTCCTGGTAGGCGCCGACCATGAAGGCGCCGACGTAGTAGGGCTGGCCTTCCTTGAAGGGATGGAGGGCGAGGGTCTTGCGGACATCCTCGAGGTCGATGAAGTCGTCGACCTTGCCGTCGGAGTCGCAGGTGATGTCGACGAGCGTCGCCTGGACCGTCGGGCGCTCGTTGAGGCGGTGGATCGGAGCGATCGGGAAGAGCTGGTCGAGGGCCCAGTGGTCGAGCAGGGACTGGAAGACCGAGAAATTGCAGACATACTGCTCGGCCAGCATCGAGTCGAGGCGGGCGAGTTCGTCGGGTACGTCGGAGGTGTCCTTGAGGTCTTCGCGGATCTGTCTGCAGATGTCCCAGAAGAGACGGTCGGCGGCGGCGCGTTCCTCGAGGCGGAGGTTGCCGAGGCTGAAGCGGGCATGGGCCTCTTCGCGCTTCTCCTTGGCGTCGTGATAGCGTTCGAGCGGGTCGAACTTGCGCTTGTTCTTCCGGATGGCCTCGAGTTCGCGGATGAGCTGGTGGGTCTTGCCCTTGGGGGCTTCGACCTTGCCTTCGTCGCGGGTGATGCGGTCGACGGCCTCGAAGATCAGGATCGAGTGGGGGGCGACGAGGGCGCGGCCGGATTCCGAGACGATGTCGGGGAGCTCCACCTTGCTCTCCTCGCAGATCTGCTTGATGTTGGCGACGACGTCGCGGGCGTAGACCTCCATGCTGTAGTTCATGGAGGACTCGTAGGCCGAGCGGCTGCCGTCGTAGTCTATGCCGAGGCCGCCGCCGACGTCGAGGAGACCCATCGGGAAGCCCATGCGCTTGAGTTCGCAGTAGAAGCGGGTGGCTTCGACGACGGCCTTCTTGATCGTGCCGATGTTGGGGACCTGGGAGCCGATGTGGAAGTGGACCAGGCGAAGGGAGTCCTTCATCTTCGCCTTGGCGAGGCGCTGGGCGACCTCGACGATCTCGGAGGCGGTCAGGCCGAACTTGGCGTTCTCGCCGGTGCTGTCGGCCCACTTGCCTTCGCCGGCGGTGGTGAGCTTCACGCGCAGGCCGATGTGGGGCTGGACGCCCATGCGGCGGGCGATGCGGATGATGGCGTCGATCTCGGAGAGCTGCTCGACGACGATGATGGTCTGCTTGCCGAGGCGGCGGCCCATCAGGGCGAGCTCGATGTATTCCTCGTCCTTGTAACCGTTGCAGACGAGGAGGGCCTTGCGGTTCTCGAGGAGCGCGAGCGCGATGATGAGCTCGGGCTTGGAGCCGGCTTCGAGGCCGAAATCGTATTCCTCGCCGGCGTCGAGGATCTCCTCGACGACCTCGCGGAGCTGGTTGACCTTGATCGGGAAGACGCCGCGGTAGCGACCGGAGTAGTCTTCCTCCTTGATCGCGCTACGGAAGGCTTCGTTGATCTGCGTCACGCGGTGGCGGAGCAGGTCCTGGACGCGGATGGTCAGCGGCGGCTTGAGGCCGGAGGCCTCGACCTCCTTCACGATGTCCGTGATGCGGATCTTGCGGTGGTCGCCCTTGGGGTGCACGCAGAGGTGACCCTGGGGATCCACGGAGAAGTTGTTACCTCCCCATCGTTTGAAGCCGTAATACTCTTCGGCGTCTTTGGTCGTCCAAGGCTGCGGTTTGCTCACGTCGGTAGGGAGGAGGACTTTTAATCGTGCGGGGGGGAGCGCAAGGGGAAATCTCATCCTCGGCGGACGGCTTCCGGCTCGCCACGGCGGGCTCGGCTGCTTGTCTTCAGCCATGTCCGCCGAACCCGTCATCCGAGCGACGATCGCGTTACGGAAGGCCCTGGCGGGCCGCTCCTTTCCCACGCCCGCGGACTTCGTCTACCAGCCGCTCGATTACGCCTGGGCCCCGCACGAGGCCTACCTGCGGCGCTACGCGGCTGCCGGGCCGAAGAAAGTGCTCTTCTTGGGCATGAACCCGGGTCCTTTCGGGATGGCTCAGACCGGCGTGCCGTTCGGGGAGATCGCCGCCGTCCGGGACTGGATGGGGCTCGAGATGCCGGTCGGACGTCCGGACAAGGAGCATCCCGGCAAGAAGGTGACCGGTTTCGCCTGCCATCGTTCGGAGGTCAGCGGCCGACGCCTCTGGGGACTCTTCCGGGAACGCTTCGGCCAGGCCGAGGCCTTCTTCGCCGATCATCTGGTCCACAATTACTGCCCGCTGCTCTTCCTCGAGAACACCAAGCAGGGCCGTAACGTCATCCCGGAGGAACTGCCGTCGGAAGTCATGGCGCCGGTGAACAAGGAGTGCGACAAGCTCCTACGCGTGATGGTCGAGACGCTGGGTGTCGGCACCGTCGTCGGCGTCGGCGGCTATGCCGAGACGCGCGCCCGTGAAGCCTTGGACGGACTCCTCGTGAAATACGCCAAGGTGCCGCACCCGAGTCCGGCTAATCCCGTCGCCAACCGCGGGTGGTCGGAGGCCGCGACGAAGGCGTTGGTCGAGCAGGGGGTCTGGTCCTGATGGGACTCATCGAAGAAGTGCTCGTCCGGCCGAAGCTCCGCCAGAAGCTCTGGGCCTGGTGGTATCCGTTCTTCACGCGTCGGGTGCGCGAGCAGGGCATCGACTTCCTGAATTATGCTTTTGCGGACGCCGAGGCTCCTCGGCTCGCGCTCGCCGACGCGGATGAGCCTAACCGTCCTAATATCCAGCTCTATGAACATGTCCGCGGGGGCGTCGATCTGAGGGGCCGGCGCGTGCTCGAGGTCAGTTGCGGGCATGGCGGCGGTGCGTCCTATTTCGCCAGGACTTACGCCCCGGCCGGATATGTCGGCTTGGACCTGAATCCCGAGGCCATCCGTCACTGTCAGGCCAGGCATCAGGTTGCCGGATTGGCTTTTCAGGTCGGCGATGCGCAGAAGCTGCCCTTTCCGGACGGCAGCTTCGACGTCGTGATGAATGTCGAGGCCTCGCATTGTTATCCGGATTTCCCTGGATTCGTCGACGAGGTCGCCCGCGTCCTGAAGCCCGGCGGACGTTTCTGCCATGCCGACCTCCGCTACCGAAGCGGCGTGGATGAATGGGTCGGCGCCTTGGCGAAGCACCCGCAGCTACGCCTTGATGAGATGCGCCTGATCAATCCCGAGGTCATCCGGGGCATGGAACTGAACACGCCGCGCTACGAGGCCATGGTGCGCAAGGCTCTGCCTAAGTTCCTGCACAAGCTCGCGCTTGATTTCGCCGGCGTCAAAGGGTCGCGGCTGCATCGGGATGCCATGAGTGGCGAGATGAGTTACCGCTCGTTCAGGCTGACGAAGAAAGCCTGAGCTTATTTCGGCTCCAGGATGAGGAGTCGTCCCGGCGTGCTGAGGCCGGCGCCGAGGGTCGTGCCGCGGGTGTATTCCGCGATCAGCAGGCGATGCCCGGGGAGTTTCACCAAGGCGATCGGACGTCCCAGGGGGCTGATCAGTTCGTGGGTCTCGGCGGTGCCGGTCGTAAAATCCAACTTCAGACGAAGTAGGTCGTAGCCGCTGGATTGGGAGATCAGGTTGCCGAAGCGGGCGACGATGAACTGTCCGCCGAGCGGCGCCGGCCAGTCGGCTTCGAGTTCGACGATCGCGCAGGGGCAGGAATGGGGCGTGAAGGTGGAGGTCGGTCCTTCGGCGCCCAGGGCGGCCGGGCCGAGGTTGCGGAACGGACGCGTGATCTTGAGGCCGGTGGGCGTGGCCGGCGTGTGCGGGTAAGCGGGCTTGTCCCAGTCGGAGAACTGATAAGGGAAGCCGAAGTGGCCGCCCGCCGAGAGCACGTTGAGTTCTTCCGGGGCGTCGGCGTCGGGACCGTTCTCCACCCCGAGCATGCGGCCCGAGCGATCCCAAGTGAAGTGATAGGTGTTACGCAGGCCGCGGGCGAAGACCTCGATCTGCGGGGTGGATGCTTCCGGATCGAGGCGCCAGAGCGTGGCGGTCGTCGGTACTTCGCCGCCCTTGAAGTAGAGATCGGACTGGCCTGCTTCATTACCGTCGGTCCGCGCGCCGTTGCTGACGTAAAGGAAGCCGTCGGGGCCCTCGGCGATGTGGGAGGCACCGTGATTATAGGGACCGACGCCGAACGGATAGGACGTGCGCAGCCACGGCGAAGGCTTTGACCAACCGCCTTGTCCGTCGGATTGGCCGCGGAAGATCGTGACCTCATTGGCGACGGGCTGCGCCTGCTTGTTGCACTGGTTCGAGACTACGTAGAGCCGGCCCTTGCGGTCGACGCCGAGGCCGAGGCAGGCCGGGCCGCCCAGTTTCGCATCCAAGTAATCCTTTCCGGCGAAGAGCAAAGTCGGTGTGGAAGCCACTTGGTCCCAGCGCCAGACGTCGCCGTTGGCGGCGAGCATCAGGATGTGGCGGCCGTCGGGAGCGGCGATGACCCTGGTCGGATTGAAAGCGAGGGGCAGGGCGATGCGCAGTGACCAGCCGGCAGGCGTGGCGGGGAG
>JBEDDU010000055.1:0-3912 GCA_041176065.1 Verrucomicrobiota bacterium
TTGGACCGACGACCTGCCGGTCGCCGACGCGCAGCAGGTCGTGACGCTCCGCTTCCTCGGGCCCGACGCCCGCTCCGAAGTCACACAGGTCTGCCAGGCCCGCCAGACGGTCGTGCCCGCCATCGTGCCGGCCTGGGCCACCGGACTGGAATATGAGATCACCTTCACCGGCGGAGCGTTCCCGCAGGAAGCCACCGTGCAGCTGATCGACCTGCCTGCCGCCGCGGCCCGCTGATGCTCAAGCGAGCGTTCGATATCGTCTTCTCGGCGTGCTGGCTCCTCGGCTTCGCGCCCCTGCTGCTCGTCGTCGCGATCCTCGTGCGCCTGAAGCTGGGTTCGCCGGTTCTCTTCGTTCAGGAGCGGCCCGGCCTGCGGGGTCGGCCGTTCCGCATGGTCAAGTTCCGCACCATGACGGACGCCTGCGGTCCGGACGGCGAATTGCTGCCTGATGAGCAACGCCTGACCTCTTTCGGCAAGTTCCTCCGCTCGACTACGCTTGATGAATTCCCCGAGATGTGGAACGTCCTCGTCGGAGACATGAGCGTCGTCGGCCCGCGTCCGCTGCTCATGCGCTATGTCCCGCGTTACGATGCCTTCCAGGCACGTCGCATGGAAGTGAAACCCGGCGTCACCGGCTGGGCGCAGGTCAACGGACGCAACCTGCTGAGCTGGGACGAGAAGTTCGCCCTCGACGTCTGGTATGTCGATCACCGCACCTTCTGGCTCGATATGAAGATCGTCGTCCTGACCTTCTTCAAGGTCTTCGCCCGCACCGGGATCAATGCCGGGGAGGGGAAGACGATGGAGGAGTTTACTGGACCCAAGAAAGACTAGGCGCTGATTCGGTGCAAAAGTGCAAAACGGCCTACGGCCTGTGCAAAGGTGCAAATGTGGAGACATATCAGGGCTAGAGCTAGGGCTAGGGCCAGGTCGCCGAACGGTGGCCGCAAGTTAGGGTCCTGTAAGCCTGATCAACTTGCCCCAACGTCTTCTGGCCCTAGCCCCAGCCCTGGCCCTTAAAAACACCTTTGCAACAGGTGCGAGCCTCTAACGTTTGGCTCCGAGCGCTTTCAGGTCAGGATCACGCGCGAGGGGCAGTTCCACCGGCTCTCCTCCGGCCTGCGCGGACTGATAGAGCGCGAGGATCAATTCGACCGCCTTGCGGCCTTCGGCGCCGTTGACGGCGGGCTGCTTGCCCGCGCGAATCGCGGCGATGGCTTCTTCGAGATTGGCCCGATGCCAGGCATGCCCGATGGCCTTGGGATCGTTGGCTCCGGCTCCGCCGCCTTCGGTGGCGGAGGCCACGACGGACGCGTCGGCCGGCAGCGCTTGCTCGAATTCGAAGGCGGTCAGCTTGTCGTCGCGCAGGACGGCGGCGCCGGTCGTGCCGTGGATGCGGATTTCGGCCGGGAAGCCGGTCGCGGACCAGCAGGCGGTCGAGCTGGCGAGCGTGGCGCGGCAGCCGTTGGCGAATTCGATCCAGCCCGTCGCGATATCTTCGACCTCGATGCCGGCGTGGGCGACGAGGCCCGCGGTGGCGGAGACCTTCTTGGGCGCTCCGAGGAACCAGAGGAGCAGGTCTACGGTATGGATGCCTTGGTTCATGACCGCGCCGCCGCCGTCGAGGGCGAACGTGCCACGCCAGGCGGCGGAATCATAATAGGCCTGCGTGCGCCACCATGGGATGAGCGCGCCGGCCATGGTCAGCTTGCCGAAACGGCCGGCGTCGAGGGCGGCCTTGAGCGCGACGGCGCCGGCGCCGAAACGTCGGGGCAGGATTCCCGCGACCGTCACGCCGGCCTTCGCGCAGGCGGCGGTGAGTTCGTCGCAGCGGGCGAGAGTGACCTCGAGCGGCTTCTCGACGACGACGTGTTTCCCGGCCTTGGCGCAGGCGAGGGCCGGGGCGAGGTGGTCGCCGCTCGGCGTGCAGAGGCAGACGATGCCGACGGCAGGATCGGCGAGCAACGCTTCAGGCGTCTCGGCGAAGGTGATGCCGTGCTTGGCCGCGAAGTCGCGACCCTTGGCCGGCGAGCGGTTATATGCCGCGACGAGCTTCACGCCGGCGATCTCGGCGAGCGCCTTCGCATGGAACTCGGCGATCATGCCGGTTCCCCAGATGCCGAATCCAAGAGGGCGTTGGGACATGCGGGCAGTTAGGGGACAAGTGGGCACGGGGGCAAGGGGACACAACAAGCTGGCCAGTTGACATGCTGGCATGTGGGCAAGGGAGACACCCGAAAGAGGACTGAATTGATGACTGCGTAGAGGGCTGAATGGAGGACTGGATGGAAGAAGCGCGACTCGGGTGGCAGGTGGCGGGATGTGTGTTCCCAATCGCTACCCGCCAACCGCTAATACCCATCACGGGTAGGGTCGGGACCGCGTCACGACATAGCCATGCATCGGCTCAGTTCTTCGTCCCGCGCTGACTCCCCTTAACAGTTGCCCAGCCGTGCCGTGCTCTTCAGGGGGTATTCCTTGTCAACGTGTCAACTTGCCAACTGGCCCACTCATTCGGCCTCTCTCTGGTCAACTGAGCCTCTGGGCCTCCGAGCCTCTCGTTAGGCCTAAGGCTTTTTTCTGGCTTCAACCCCCTTCTTCCCCGAAATTATCCCGCACTGCTTATGCGTATTTTGGTCACCGGCGGCGCGGGCTTCATCGGGTCGAATCTGACCCGCCTTCTCGTCGCGGGCGGCCATGTCGTCACGGTCGTCGATAAGCTCACCTACGCGGGCAATCTTTCCTCGCTGGCCGACCTGCAGGGCAAGCCGGGCTTCACCTTCGTCCAAGCCGACATCTGCGACGCCGAGGCCATGCGCCGGACGTTCGCGTCCGCCCAGCCGGAGGCGGTCATGCACCTGGCCGCCGAATCCCACGTCGACCGCTCCATCGACGGTCCGGGCGAGTTCATCGCCACCAACGTCACCGGCACGTTCCAGCTCCTCCAGGCCGCCCTGGGCCACTGGCGTTCCCTGGAAGGCGCCGCGAAGGACAAGTTCCGCTTCCTGCACGTCTCGACCGACGAAGTCTTCGGCTCCCTCGGCCCGACCGACCCGGCCTTCAACGAGTCGACCCCTTACGACCCGCACTCCCCGTATAGCGCCAGCAAGGCTTCGAGCGATCACCTCGCCCGCGCCTGGATGGATACCTACGGCCTGCCGGTCGTGGTGACCAACTGCTCGAACAACTACGGCCCGTATCAGTTCCCCGAGAAGCTCATCCCGGTCGTCATCCTCAAGTGCCTGCGTGGCGAAGCCATCCCGGTCTACGGCAAGGGCGAGAACATCCGCGACTGGCTCTACGTCGACGACCACGCCCGCGCGCTCCTCGCCGCGGTCGAGAAGGGCGTCCCCGGACGCACCTATTGCATCGGCGGCGACAACGAGCGCCGGAACATCGACCTCGTGAAGCTGCTCTGCTCGCTGCTCGACGAATTCCGTCCGCGCGCCGACGGTAAGCCGCACGACTCCGCCATCACCTACGTCACTGACCGTCCCGGTCACGACCTGCGGTATGCGATCGACGCACGTCGCGCCCGCGCCGAACTCGGCTGGGCCCCGCAGGAGGATTTCCAGAGCGGCTTCCGCAAGACCGTCCGCTGGTATCTCGACAACCCCGCGTGGATCCAGGGCATCCTCGACGGCACCTATCGCCTCGAGCGACTCGGCAAGATCTGACTCTCATGAAAGGCATCATCCTCGCCGGCGGCTCCGGCACCCGACTGCACCCTCTGACCCAGGTCATGAGCAAGCAGCTCCTGCCGGTCTACGACAAGCCGATGATCTATTACCCGCTGTCCGTGCTCATGCTCGCGGGCATCCGGGAGATCCTGATCATCTCGACGCCCCAGGACCTGCCGCGCTTCCGCGAGGTGCTCGGCGACGGTTCGCGCATCGGCTGCCGCTTCGACTA